>NZ_JBNPJV010000026.1:0-39648 GCF_050312585.1 Pseudomonas sp. R19M | reverse complement strand
GCGGTATTTCAGAAGGACCGAGGCGCCTGGGTTTGGGGCGGCTTTGCCACCCAGCGCGGGGCAAGCCCGCTCACTACAAAGTCGCGAGGCGAACGCCGCTGCTCAGCTCATACGCGGCCAGCTCCGCCTGGTGCGCCGCCAGGATCTCCGGCAACGACCCGCGCAGGTATTCCACCCAGGTCTTGATCTTCGCATCCAGGTATTGGCGCGACGGGTAGATGGCGTACAGGTTCAGCTCTTGCGAGCGGTAGGTCGGCATGACCCGGACCAATGTTCCGTTGCGCAGGCCTTCGATGGCGGCGTACACCGGCAGCAGGCCGACGCCCATGCCGCTGGTGATGGCGGTTTTCATCGCATCGGCCGAATTCACCAGGAACGGCGAGGTGTTGATCGCCACGCTTTCCTGGCCTTCAGGGCCATTGAAGGTCCATTTATCCAGTTGGATCACCGGGCTGACCAGGCGCAGGCAGGCATGGTTGAGCAAGTCCTGTGGGCGCTGCGCGCAACCCTTGGCCTTGACGTAGTCCGGTGAGGCACACGCAATGCTGTAGGTGATGCCCAGGCGTTGGGATACAAAACCCGAATCCGGCAGCTCGCTGGCCAGCACGATCGATACGTCGTAACCCTCATCGAGCAGGTCCGGCACGCGGTTGGCCAGGGTCAGGTCGAAGGTCACGTCGGGGTGGGTACGCCGGTAGCGGGCAATCGCGTCGATCACGAAATGCTGGCCGATGCCGGTCATGGTGTGCACTTTCAGTTGTCCGGCGGGGCGCGCATGCGCATCACTGGCCTCGGCCTCGGCTTCCTCGACATAGGCGAGGATCTGCTCGCAACGCAGCAAATAGCGTTTGCCGGCTTCGGTCAGCGCGATGCGGCGGGTGGTGCGGTTCAACAAGCGGGTTTGCAGATGGGCCTCGAGGTTGGAGACCGCGCGCGACACGTTGGCCGTGGTGGTATCCAGCTGCGCGGCGGCGGCGGTAAAGCTGCCGGCTTCGGCGACGCAACTGAACGCGCGCATGTTTTGCAAAGTGTCCATGGAGTGTTCTCAGGGGAGATGACAAATTGTGACAGAAAGTTACGCCGACCAGTGATCCCTACCAATGGATTATCGCCTGAACGGTAACAAAGATTCACAGGAATACCAGCTTATCGTCCTGCATGCCGCCGCCTAGAATTGCGCCACCTTCCCCGCATTACCACCTCAGGAATTCGCTTGCCGTGCCGTGCCGCATCAGCAGAGAGCTGAAGACTCTCAGTGTTTGGGCTTTATCGTTAGCAATCAGCGGCTGCATCGGAACCGGAGGCATTGCCCCACAAGGCCAGGTCCTCAACGCCAATACCCTGGCCACCGACGAAGCCATCCAGAACGCCGTCCAGGACGCCCACTGGCCCACCGCCCAATGGTGGCAAGCCTACAACGACCCGCAACTGAACCGCTGGGTTGAACGTGCCACGCAAAACAGCCCGAGCATGGCCATGGCCGCCGCGCGGGTGCGTGAGGCGCGGGCCATGGCCGGGGTGGCCGAGTCGGCCGAGTCGTTGCAGGTCAACAGCGACACCGCTCTCAAGCGCCACAACTGGCCCAAGGACCAGTTCTACGGCCCTGGCGAGTTGAGTGGCGCGAATACCTGGGACAACAGTTCCACGCTCGGCCTGAGTTATGCGCTCGACCTGTGGGGCCGTGAAAGCAATACCACGGAACGCGCTGTCGACCTGGCCCACATGAGCGCCGCCGAGGCGCGCCAGGCCCAGCTCGAATTGCAGAACAACGTCGTGCGCGCCTATATCCAGCTGTCGCTGCATTACGCCAGCCGCGATATCGTCGCCGCCACCCTGGCCCAGCAAGAGCAGATCCTGGAGCTTGCCAACAAGCGCCTGAACGCGGGGATCGGCACCCACTTCGATGTCAGCCAGGCCGAAAGCCCATTGCCTGAAACCCATCGCCAACTGGACGCCCTGGACGAAGAAATCGCCCTGAGCCGTAACCAGTTGGCGGCGTTGGCCGGCAAAGGCCCGGGAGAGGGCGCGACCTTGCAGCGCCCGACGCTGTCCCTCGCCGCCCCGTTGAAACTGCCGTCCAGCCTGCCCGCGCAATTGCTCGGCCAGCGCCCCGACGTGGTCGCCAGCCGCTGGCAGGTCGCCGCCCAGGCCCGGGGTATCGATGTCGCCCATGCCGGTTTCTACCCCAACGTGGATCTGGTCGGCAGCCTCGGCTACATGGCCACCGGTGGCACCGCGCTGGGCTTCCTCAGTGGGCAGAAATTCAACTACACCGTCGGCCCGGCGATCACCTTGCCGATTTTCGACGGTGGCCGCCTGCGCGGGCAATTGGGTGAGGCGAGTGCCGGTTATGACATCGCCGTGGCCAAGTACAACCAGACCCTGGTCAACGCGCTCAAAAGCATCAGCGACCAGTTGATCCGCCGCGAGTCCATGGACAAGCAGGCGGCCTTCGCCGCGCAGTCGGTGGCGTCGGCCCGGAAAACCTATGACATTGCGATGATCGCCTACCAGCGCGGCCTCACGGATTACCTCAACGTGTTGAATGCCCAGACCTTGCTGTTCCGCCAGCAACAGATCGAGCAACAGGTGCAGGCCGCACGCTTGAGCGCTCACGCCGAACTGGTGACCGCCCTGGGTGGCGGCCTCGGGGCCGGCAGCGATGTGCCGCAACCGGCCAAGACCCTTCCGAGCAAGACCCCGGCGGCGCTCGCCGTGTTTGACCACTGAGTAGCCTGTGATGACTCCTTTGCCTGCACCGCTGCGCTGGCTGCACTCCCTTGAGTGGCGCCGTGGTTTCTTCGACTGGGCGCGCAGCGACGGCGTGACCTGGGTCTACATCTTCAAGGTGCTGATCGCTGCGTTCCTCACCTTGTGGCTGGCCATGCGCCTGGAACTGCCGCAACCGCGCACGGCAATGATCACGGTTTTCATCGTGATGCAGCCGCAAAGCGGCCAGGTGTTCGCCAAGAGCTTCTACCGTTTCCTCGGCACCCTGGCGGGCTCGGCGGTGATGGTCTTGCTGATCGCCCTGTTTGCGCAGAACACCGAACTGTTCCTCGGCGCCCTGGCGATCTGGGTTGGCCTGTGTACGGCCGGTGCGACGCGTAACCGTAACTTTCGCGCCTATGGGTTCGTGTTGGCGGGCTACACGGCGGCGATGGTTGGCTTGCCGGCCCTGGCCCACCCGGATGGCGCGTTCTTGGCGGCGGTATGGCGCGTACTGGAAATCTCCCTGGGAATCCTGTGTTCCACGCTGGTCAGCGCGGCGTTCCTGCCGCAGACCTCCAGCGCGGCAATGCGCAATGCCCTGTACCAACGCTTCGGCGTGTTTGCCTTGTTCGTGACCGATGGCCTGCGTGGGCGCAGCCAGCGCGAAGGCTTCGAGGCCAGCAACGTGCGTTTTATCGCTGAAGCCGTGGGCCTGGAAGGGCTGCGCAGCGTCACCGTGTTCGAAGACCCGCATATGCGGCGGCGCAATGGTCGCCTCAGCCGCCTCAACAGTGAGTTCATGAGCATCACCACGCGCTTTAACGCCTTGCACCAATTGCTGGCGCGGCTGCGCACCGATGAGGCTGACCACGTCGTCGCGGCGATCAAGCCCGGTTTGCAAGACCTGGCCGAAGTGCTCGACGGTTTTTCTGGCCGTGCCCTCACCAGCCCTGACGCCGCACGGCTGGCCAACCAACTGAGCGCCTACAAGGACGGCCTGCCGGCCACGGTGCGCAGCCTGCGTGCGGCCTTCCAGGAGGGCGAACCCACCGAGGCTGAGCAGCTGGATTTCCACACCGCCTACGAGTTGCTTTACCGCTTTGTCGATGACTTGCACAACTACGCGCTGACCCACGCTTCCCTGGCCGACCACAGCCACGCACGGGAAGACTGGGACGAGCCCTATACGCCAAAGACCAACTGGCTGGCCTGCGCCGCTTCCGGGATCCGCGCGTCGTTCATCCTGATCGTACTCGGCAGTTACTGGGTGGCCACCGCCTGGCCAAGCGGCGCAACCATGACCTTGATCGCCGCCGCCACGGTCGGGCTGTCTGCGGCGACGCCCAACCCCAAGCGCATGGCGTTCCAGATGGCCTGCGGCACCTTGATCGGTGCGCTGGTGGGCTTCGTCGAAATGTTTTTTGTGTTCCCGTGGATCGACGGTTTCCCGCTGCTGTGCGTGATGCTCGCCCCCGTCATCATCTGCGGTGCGTTTCTCGCTTCACGCCCGCAATACGCCGGCGTAGGTGTGGGCCTGCTGATCTTTTTCAGCACCGGCTCGGTGCCGGACAACCTCACGATCTACAACCCCTACAGCTTCATCAACGACTACATCGCGATGGTCATCGGCATGCTGGTGTGCGCGGCGGCGGGGGCGATCATTCTGCCGCCCAACAGCCGCTGGTTGTGGCGTCGCCTGGAGCAGGACCTGCGTGAACAGGTGGTGTATGCGATCAGCGGCAAGCTCAAGGGCCTGGCGTCGAGCTTCGAAAGCCGCACCCGCGACCTGCTGCACCAGGCCTACGGCCTGGCGGTCGGCCAGCCGCAGGTGCAGCGCGACCTGCTGCGCTGGATGTTCGTGGTGCTGGAAGTCGGCCACGCGATCATCGAGTTGCGCAAGGAACAGGCGATCCTGCCGGTGCACCCGGCGTATGCCGAATCCCAGCCGTGGCGCCAGGCGATCCGCGTGATGGGCCGCTCACTGGTGCGACTGTTCCTGCAACCCAGCGCGAGCAACCTGGAGCGCGGCCTGATCGCAGTCGACCACGCCATCAGCCGCGTGCAGGCCACCGACGAACCTTTCGCCCCGCACTTCGACACTTCGGCCCTGCGCCGGGTGAAAAGCTATCTGCATTTTATCCGCACCTCGCTGCTGGACCCGCAATCACCACTGGCGGCCCTCAAGGGCGCCACGCAAGGAGTCACGCATGCCCCGTGAAATCGCGTTCCACGGCCTCTACATGCCGACCATGACCCTGATGTTCCTGATCGCGGCGGGGCTGGCCTGGGGCGTGGACCGCTTCCTGGCCGGGTTCGACCTGTACCGTTTTTTCTGGCACCCGGCGTTGTTGCGCCTGAGCCTGTTCGTTTGCCTGTTCGGCGCCCTGGCGCTGACCGTCTACCGTTGAGAATGCCCCGATGAAAAAGTTTTTCAGTCTGCTTGCGACCTTGCTGGTGCTGGCCCTGGCCATCTGGATTGGCCGCACGCTGTGGGTGCACTACATGCAAACCCCGTGGACCCGCGACGGCCGTGTGCGCGCCGATATCATCAACGTCGCCGCCGACGTGACCGGCGAAGTGGTGGACGTGCCGGTGCGTGACAACCAACTGGTTAAAAAGGGCGACCTGCTGATGCAGATTGACCCCGAGCACTACCGCATCGCGGTCAAACAGGCGCAAGCGCTGGTGGCCTCGCGTAAAGCCACCTGGGAAATGCGCAAGGTCAATGCCCACCGCCGTGCCGACCTCGACGCCCTGGTGATCTCCAAGGAAAACCGTGACGACGCCAGCAACATTGCCGACTCGGCATTGGCCGATTACCAGCACGCGCTGGCGCAACTGGAAGCCGCCGAACTCAACTTGAAGCGCACTCAAGTGGTCGCGGCCGTCGACGGTTATGTGACCAACCTCAATGTGCATCGGGGCGACTATGCGCGCATCGGCGAAGCCAAGATGGCCGTGGTGGATATGAACTCGTTCTGGGTCTATGGCTTCTTCGAGGAAACCAAGTTGCCCCACGTCAACGTCGGCGACCCAGCCGATATGCAACTGATGAGCGGCGAGACCCTCAAGGGGCACGTGGAAAGCATCTCACGTGGCATCTACGATCGTGACAACCCTGAAAGCCGTGAGCTGGTGGCGGATGTGAACCCGACCTTCAACTGGGTGCGATTGGCCCAGCGGGTGCCGGTGCGCATTCATATCGATGAGGTGCCCCAGGGCGTGCTGCTGGCGGCAGGCATCACCTGCACGGTGATCGTCAACCCGACGACCCGTTGAGCAGGCCGCGTTGCACGGCCTGCCCAGGCAAACGCCTACGGGCCGAACCGCACCAGCATGCGTTGACCGACCCGCAGTGACGCCGGCGGGGGCTGGTCGAACGCCAGGATACATTCGACCGTACGCATGTTGGCCCGCACCTGGGCGTCGTCTTCAAGGGTGCTGTTGCCCAGCACCGCACTGATGCGCACTACATGGGCAGACAGCGGTGCCGAGCCAATGCCGCTGTCATCCGTCACTTCGGCCCGCATGCCGGGGGTGACCACGCCGGCAAATGACTCATTCAGCTCGGCACGTAGGATACGCGGCTGGTTCGGCAACAATACGAAGGCCGCACCGGACTGCGCGGAGACCGCCGCGCCGGGCTGGATCAGGCGACGGACCACTTCGGCATCGATGGGCGCGCGAAGGCTGCGCCGGGTCAGTTCGTAGCGTGCTGCATTGAGCTTTCTCGTCGCGATGTCGGCTTGCACCTTATTGGTTTCGCTCTCGTCACGCAGCCGCTCGACCGCCTCGTGGGCCTCATCGGCACTTTGCTGGTCGCCGGCGCCTGCTCCGGCGGCCAATGTCAGGCGCTTGGCCTTCTGTTCGGCGAACTTGAGCTGCCTGGCCAGTTGTTTGGCTTGTACCTGCACCTGTTGTTGCCCGGTCAGTGCAGCACCCACCGCCAGTTGTTGCAGCTCGCTGTCCAGGGTGGCGAGCAGTTGGCCTTTTTTGACCTGCTCACCTTCTTTTACCTTGATCTCATTAACCACCGCGTCGGAAGTGAAGCCGAGCTTGAGCAGGCCGCCTTCCACGTCAATGCGGCCACGGGCGACCGCCAGGTAGCTGGGGGCCGATGCGGCTGGGTTTGCCGGTTGATCTTCACGGGAGCAACCCGCGAGCAACAACAGTGCGCTACTCAGAACCAGCCATGGGCGAAGCGAACGCGAGTTCATACAAAATGTTCCTGGGCACCGGCCAGCTTGGCGGGTGGGAAGGGTTGGGAGTGATCGTTCAGGATGCGGCCGTCTTCAATGCTCAGCACCCGGTCGGAACTGCTGATCAGACGCGGGTCGTGGCTGACACACAGCACCGTGGTCCCGTGTGTGCGTGCGATCCTGTGCAAAATGTCGATCACGATATGGCCGTTGGCGGCGTCGAGCGCGCTGGTCGGTTCGTCGGCGAACAGCAGTTCGGGCTCTTTGGCCACGGCACGGGCGATGGCGACACGTTGCTTTTCGCCACCGGACAATTCGGCCGGGCGCAGCTTCATGCGCGCACCGAGCCCGACTTCTTCCAGGGCCGCGATGGCGCGCTGGCGTACTTCTTTGTGAGACAGGCCCAGGTAGCTCAACGGCAGTTCGACCTGTTGCAGTGCGGTCAGGGCCGGGAACAGGTTGAAACCCTGGAACACAAAGCCGGTGTGCTTGAGGCGAAAACGCTCGAGTGCCTGGTTGTCCAGGCTTGCCAGGTCTTGCCCCAATGCGGTGGCGCTGCCCTGGTCGGGGCGTTGCAAACCACTGAGGATCGCCAGCAGCGTACTTTTGCCGCAACCGGACGGGCCTGAGATCAGGGTCAGTTCCCCTGGCCGTATCGCCAGGGAAATATCGTGCAGCACGGGCGTCACGATCCGGCCCGAAGTAAACGACTTGCTGATACCACGGGCTTGAAGCGTGATGGCGGTTGCCGATGTCGAGAGGCTCATGGGCAGTTATCTCAGAAGGCTTGCCGGGTCGGCGTGGCGTAAGGTGCGGATGGCCGCTAGGCCCGACACCAGTGCCAGGATCATGCTCAGCAGCACGCACGCCAGAGCCGCGCCGGGCGAAAGTTGCAACGGCACGTTGTAGTGCGCCGCCATGACAAAGAACAGCCCCGCCAGCACCGAACTGCCGAGCAACCCCAGCGCCCCGACCCAGAACGCCTGTTCCATCACCACTTTGCGCAGGGCATTGACCCCCACGCCAAGGGCATTCAGGGTTGCGTACTCGCGGATCGAACCGACAATGGCGGCCACCAGTGTCTGGCTGGTGATCACGGCGCCGACCAGAAAGACGATGCCTGCCAGAAACAACACGCCTGCACCGGCGCCCGTGTCGAACATCCAGTACATCTGCGAGCGCTGGGCGAACTGCTGGGCGCTCCAGACTGCGTAGTTGCCGAACCCGGCACCGCCGCCCAGGCGCGCGGCAACGGCTTCGGCCTGGCTCGGGTCGCGCACTTTGGCGACCAGGTACGTCATGCGGTCCGCCGTGGCGGTGGCGTCGAGTTGTTGCGCCGTGGCGAGCGATGCCAGCACGTTGACCCCGCCCAGCGCACGCAGGCCGCTGGTAACGCCGACCACATGCACGCGCTGGCCGTTGATGATTGCGCTATCCCCCAGCTTGACGCCCAGGCTGTCCAGGTCGGCGCGGTCCACGATCACGGCGCCGGGCTCATCCAGGCGGGCACGCAGCAGGGGTGGCAAGGTCCGTTCAAACATCAGGCCCTGGGGCCCGGCATCAATGCCGCAGACGTAGACCGACACGCCACCGGTATCGCGTGCACCGCGCCAATCGGCATCCACCCAGCGGAACGACTCCACCCGCTGGATATCGGCATCCATGCGCAGGCGCATTTCTACATCGGCATTGATCGGCCGCCCGAGGTTGACGCTTTGCGTACCGGGATAACCGACCCAAAGGTCTGCCGTGGAGCCGGTGATATACACACTGGCACTGCCGAAGATGCCCAGTACCAGGGCCGTCTGGAGCAACTGCAGCAAACCTGCAAAGCCTACCGCGATGATCGCGGGCAGGAAGCGGCGCCACTCATGCACCAGTGTCAAACGGGCAAGCGCCACCATCAGTCAGCATCCTTAAGCGTGGTCGCCGGTAACGGCGCGCCACCGAGCGCCTTGTAAAGCGCGACGTAGGCGACATCCCTTTGGGTGGTCGCGTTGTCGGCCTGTTGCTTGGCGCGCAGCGCTTCCACCTGGGCGCCCGTCAGTTCCAGCGGGCTCATCAAACCCAGGTGGACGCGCTGTTGCGCCGCTTCCAGGCGGCTATGTGTCGCGGCATAGACCTGTTTGGCCGATTGCTCGCGCAGACGCAGTTGCTCAAGGTCGCCCAAGGCGATTTCGGCTTCGGCAACGCCTTGCAGTACCGCTTGCCGATACGCCAGCACGGCGGCCTTCATCTGATGATTCCTGGATTTGGCGGCGGCGGCCCGCTGGCCCCAGTCGAACAGCGGGATACTGATCCCGGGCCCGGCCGAGAAAATGCTGTTGCCGCTGGGCGTGTGCTTGCGATTGCTGGCAATATTCAGCGACCACTGCAACGACGTGCCCAGGCTCAGGTGCGGGTACATATCGGCACGGCTCAACCCGAGTTCACCGGCGGCGATCAACACCTCGGCCTCGGCGCCGGCAATTTCCGGACGTGTGCGCAACAGGTCCGCCGGCAGGCCGTTGAGTTGCCGTTGGCCAAGTGTGGGAGCGGAGCCGGGTTGCAGCCAACCCGCGTCGGGTTCCGGTTGCCCGGTCAGTAGCGCCAATTGTTGCGCATGGCTGTTGATCAGTTGCCGTGGCTCGGTCAGCAGCATCTCCGTCTGCGCCAGTTCAGCCTCGGCGCCGGCCACATCGCCCTGAGGCGCCAGTGTGAGTTGCTGACGCACCTGCAACAGTTGCAGCTTTTCATGCTGGGTGTCGCGCACGCTCAGCAGCGCGCGTTCTGCCTGTTGCGCCGAGCGCAGTTCGATCCATTGGCGCACAACCTCAGCCACCAGCGACACCTGCACGCTGCGCAAGTCGGCAACTATGCGCGCCTCGTTACCCTGGGCCACGCGGTCGGCGCTTTGTCCGGCACCAAACAACGGCAGTTCCCACTGCGCGTCAAAGCCGATCAGGAAGTAAGACGTGCTGGTATCAGGGCTGATCGCATCGTGAGTCTTGATCCCCAGCGAGGGCAGATACGGCGATTGCGCATGTTGGCGCAATACCCGCGCGGCCCGCAGGCGCTCGACGGCGGCGGCGACATCCAGGTTGTTTTGCAGGGCTCGCGCCACCAGCGCATCCAGCTTGGGGTCATTGAATGCGCGCCACCACTGGTTCAGGTCGGGGGCCAGCGGCGACCCGGGAGGCGGCGCGTTGCGCCACGCTTCGGGTGGGGTGGGTTTCAAGGCCGGCAAGGGGGCGACTGAACAGCCGGTCGTGACCATCAACAGCAGTGACAGTGAGCATAACGTCCGGCAAGAGCGCGAAAGGTTAAAAGGCTTGATTGGTTTCACCCAGAAGCTTCCAGGACTGTTTTAGAGGATCGATGCGGACTTCGATCAACGACCAGCCGGATAGGGGCGAGGTGTTTGTTGAGTCAGGAATCAGGGCGCAACTTTACGCAAAGCGCCCGTTCAGGGTTGTAGCAAAATTGTATTGCTCTGTAATGAATGACCCTGGAGTCACGCCTGGCAGTAGGTTTCATGCAGGTGCCGCCATAGCAGCGCACCGCTGGCCTGCTTCTCGAACACCACGGTGGCCCGCCGATCCGTCCGGGTACCGCTGTCATCGATCTGAAGCTCGCGGTAAGTGACTGTCGCACCGTTGGCGTGTTGATCAATCCCGGTCATTTCGCTCAGGGTGATTTTCAACCCTGGACGCATGCCACCCAGGCGCGTGAACAGCGCATTGACCCCGGCCGCATTCACCCTGGCGCCGGTGGCGGGTGCCACCATGCTGAATTCGGGCGAGAAGCGCGCCAGCAGGCTCGGCAATGTTCCTTCAGGCGCCACTCCGGCAAACCATTGCTCGATCTGGATGTGGGTGTGGATCACTTCGTCGAAAAAAATACGGTAATCATTCATGGCTGTCGCTCACTGGCAGGATGAAGCAGTGCGCGGACTCTGGACGTATCCAGGCGTGACACTGCGAAGACGGGCAGCACGGTCAGGGCTGCGGCTATCGTGAAGGTTGTCGCGAAAGAATCCAAGGCCGACAACAGCGCACTGAGCGCCGCGGCGCCAAGGCAGAAGCTGATTTGCCGGTTGATGTTCCACAAGGCGCTGGCGTGGCCCATATGTGCGGCGGGAATATCCAGAAACGCCAGGGTTTGTGCGGTGCTGCTACACAGGCTGCCACCCAGGCCCATCAATACATAGGCAGCAATAATCACGCTGGGTTCGGGGGTGTTCAGGCAGAGAATGCCGCTGCATTGCAGGGCCATTCCCATCAGCAACAAGGGTTTGGGGCCGCAACGATTGAACAGTTTTTTGCTGAGGAAAATGGCCAGCGCCGACGCCAGCGCCCACGGCAGCATCAGTGCGCCAGTGCGTGTTGCGTCATAACCCAGGCTGCGCAAATAGAGAATGGCGATCAGGCTGGTACCGATAAACACGCCGGGAATGAACAGATAAACCAGCATTGCCACCCGCAGCATCGGGCTGCCGGCTTGTTTGAAAATACTGCCGATGTCCAGCGCCGGGCGCACGGCGGTCGGCACGTCAGGTTTTATCCACAGCATGGTCAGTAACCCGGTGACCAGCGCCAGCGGCAGGTTGGCATAGAAGATCCAGCGCCACGACACGCTGTCGACGATCAGCCCGCCCAGCGCCGGCGACAGTGCCGGCACCAGCAACGCCACCGACATCACCCGCGCCGTCAGTTGGCTGCGCTCCGCTGCCGGAAATTGCCGATAAGCCATCGCTTGCCCCACCGGAATCAGCAGCCCGCCACCCAAGCCTTGCAACGCACGCCAGCCAATCAGCGCTTCGATCGAGCTTGCCTGGCCGGCCATTACCGAAGCCCCGGCAAACAACAGCAGGCTGCTCGCAATCAGCGTGCGCTCGCCCAGGCTCGCCGCCAGCCACACACTCAATGGAATGATCAACGTGAGGCCGAGCATGTAGGCGTTGCTGACCCACGCCAGCTGCGTCACCGAAGCCTGTAACTGGCGGGCGATATCCGGGTAGGCGACGGTGGCGACAAACATGTTCACCAGGTCCAGGGCGAAGCCCAGCAAAAAGATCCAGGCGACTTTCGAGCGGTAGTTCATGAACGTGATCCTGCGAGTGAGGCGGGCAGGGTAGGCCAGGTGTTCACTTTGGAATACGCCGGTTTGCCTGCTAGTTTGTCAAAAATATTTTGACAAATGAGGGGTTTGCCCATGGTCAGCCTGGACCGATTCGACACCTTCAAAGCCGTGGTAGAGGCCGGCTCGCTCACCGCGGCCGCCGACCTGTTGGGCCAGACCCGTGCCGTGGTCAGTTTCAACCTCAAGCGCCTGGAGGCCGAACTGGGCGTCACCCTGCTCACTCGCAATACCCGACAACTGGCGCTGACGGACGCCGGCGAGCGCTTCTATCAGCGCTGCACGCGGGTGCTGCAGGAAGCACAGCTGGCGATCGAGGATGCCCGTTCGGAACATGCCCAGCTCAAGGGCACGCTGCGTATCACCACGACCGTGGACTATGCGCTGGCCGTGGTCGCCCCGGCGGTCGAGGCGTTCCGTCGACTGCACCCGGACTTACATATTCACTTATCCACATCGTCCACTCACGCCGATTTGATTTCGGAGCGTTTTGACGTGGCGATCCGGCTGGGGCGCCTTGCGGACTCCAATCACCGCGCCGTGCAGCTGTCGACCTACGAGGTATTGGCGGTTGCAGCGCCAGCGTTTGCCGGGGTTCGAACCCTGGACGAGTTGGAGCGCTTGCCCAAGCTGGGGCATGGCCGCCTGACGGAGTTGAACGTGACCGGACCGACCGGTGACCCGCACTCCTATCGCATCGGCCCGGCGGCACTGGTCGCCGACAGTGCCGCCGTGCTCCAGGCCTTTGCCGTGCGAGGCCACGGTGTCGCGGTGCTGCCGCAGTGGCTGGTGCAAGACGATCTGCAGTCGGGGCGCTTGGTGCACTTGTTGCCGGACCATCGCTTTGCCCCGCAAGGGGTTTATGCGATGTATCCGGATACGCGGCATTTGCCGCAGAAGGTGCGGGCGTTTATTGATTTTATGAAAGGCTAGAGCGTCCGCGTCAGCCCGAAGCGTTTCATCAGGATTTTCTCCAGCAGCGCCTTGGGCAACAACGCGGCCATCAACGGCAACGCCCGGCTGCCGTTGCCCGAACGCAACAAGCGTGGTGGTTCGTTCTGTTGCACCGCCTTGAGCACATCCGCCGCGAATACATCGGCGGGGGTCGGCTTGTCCTGGGAGGCCTGGCTGCGCGCTCGAATGCCCTCGCGCAGCGGCCACCACGGCGATTGTTCGTTGATCAACAGCTCCGCCTGGGCGCCGGCATTTTTGGCGAAACGGGTGTTGATCGCTCCCGGTTGGACTTCCATCACCCGCACACCAAACGGCGCCAACTCCATGCGCAGTGCATCGCTCAAGGCATGCACGGCGGCTTTGGATGCGCAGTACGCACCGGCAAAGGGGGTCACCAACACGCCCGATACGCTGCCGATATTCACCACCAGGCCTTGGCGACGGCGCAGGGCGGGAAACAGCGCCTGGGTCACGCCGACGATGGAAAAAACGTTGGTTTCGAACTGGCGTTGCAGGCCGTCGGTGCCGCCATCGAGCAAGGGGCCCATGGCGCCATAACCGGCGTTGTTCACCAGCACATCCAATTCGCCCAGTTGTTCGGCCAGGCGCTGCAAGGCGGCACTGTCGTTGACGTCCAGCGGCACGGCATTGAAGCCGGCCGCGGCCAGGCTGGTCACATCGTCCTGGCGGCGGGCGCTGGCCCACACCTCGTAGCCTGCGCTCTTGAACGCGTCGGCGAGGGCGCGGCCAATGCCGCTGGAGCAACCGGTGATGAGTACATTAGGCATGATCAGTCCTTTGTCAGTCCGAGAAACTGCCTTGCAGATGCTCGGCGCGAAATTCCAGGGTTTGCGGGCGGTAGCCGGGGCGTAGCGGCGGCGTGGGCAGGCAGTCTTCCCAGATCTCACCAGCCTGCAGTTCGCCGGGGCCGCGATAGCGTGGAGCGGCGTAGACGTTGTCGGCCAGGTTGACAGTGTCGCCGGGTGCATAGGCGGCCACGCGCCAGCGCAGTTCGGTCAGGGGTACGTCGTTGGTGTTCTTCAGGGTCAGCTTCAACGGGCGGTCAGCCTGGCAGTCTTGTGGCGCATAACTGATACGAAGCTCCAGGCGCGCCAATTGCGACGCTTCGCGGTTATCCAGCCACACCACCCAGATCGCCACGCACCCCAGGCCGACAGCGGCGGCGAGGGAAACCGGCAGCGCCTTGGCGGGGTAGCGCAGCAGCAGGATCAGCCAGGTGATGATCAGGAGAACGCCGAAGAACATGGAGACCACCTCGAATAGGGAACGAGCATCCTAACTTAAGCGTAGGTGGGTTTGGGGTGCTTGAGTGCGATGTTGCCTGGGCTGATGTCATCGGGAGCAAGCCCCCTCCCACACTTGAATGTGTTCACAAATCAAAATGTGGGAGGGGGCTTGCTCCCGATGGGGACACTGAAGGCCCCAAAGAAAAAGCCCCCGCCCAACCGGCTGCGGATAGGGGACGCAGTCGGCTGGGCGAGGGCTTCTTGTACGACTGTTTTACTGCGCGATAGTTTTCACCGAAACACCTCGTTCAACCGGCGTCGAGCGTCCGTAGATATCTTCGAACCGCTCGATATCGTCCTCGCCCAGGTAGCTGCCCGACTGCACTTCGATGATTTCCAGCGGGATCTTGCCCGGGTTGCGCAGGCGGTGCACCGAGGCAATCGGGATGTAGGTGGACTGGTTCTCGCAAAGCAGGAACACGTTCTCGTCACAGGTGACTTCAGCGGTGCCGCTGACCACGATCCAGTGCTCGGCGCGGTGGTGGTGCATTTGCAGCGACAGGCAGGCGCCCGGCTTCACCGAGATGTGCTTGACCTGGAAGCGTCCGCCCATGTCCACCGAGTCGTAGGAGCCCCACGGACGATAGACTTCGCAGTGGTTCTGGGTTTCGCTGCGGCCTTGCTCATTGAGGGTGTTGACCATCTGCTTGACGCCCTGGACCTTGTCCTTGTGGGCAATCATCATCGCGTCCTTGGTTTCCACCACCACGATGTTATCGAGGCCGATCACCGACACCAGCTTGCCGTTGCCATGCACCATGCAGTTGCGGCTGTCCTGGATCACCACGTCGCCTTTGCTCACGTTGCCGTTGGCGTCTTTATCGTTGACCGCCCACAGCGAGGCCCAGCAACCCACGTCGCTCCAGCCGGCGCTCAGCGGCACGACGCAGGCGCGTTGGGTTTTTTCCATCACGGCGTAGTCGATGGAATTGTCCGGGCAGCAGGCGAAGGTGGCTTCGTCGAACGTCACGGTGTCGGCATCCTGCTCACTGCGCTCGAGGGTCAGTACGCAGGTGTCGTAGATGTCCGGGTCGTGCTTTTTCAGTTCTTCGAGGAAACGGCTGGCGCGGAACAGGAACATGCCGCTGTTCCAGAAGTAACCGCCGCTTTTGACAAACTCCACGGCCCGTTTTTCATCGGGTTTTTCCACGAACTGTTGCACGCGGCTCACACCCTCAGGCAGCAGCGAGTCGTTGGTGGACTTGATATAGCCGTAGCCGGTTTCCGGGCGGGTCGCCGGTACACCGAACAGCACCATTTCGCCCCGCTCGGCGGCCACGGTCGCCAGGGCCAGGGCGCGTTGCAGGGCTTTCTGGTCATCGATGACGTGGTCGGCCGGCAGCACCAGCATCAGTTCGTCGCGGCCTTCATTGACCAGCATCATCGCAGTCAGGGCCACGGCCGGTGCGGTATTGCGCCCGAACGGCTCCATCAGGATGCGCTGGCTTTCCAGGTTGCGGGCGTTGAGTTGCTCATTGACGATGAAGCGGTGCTCTTTGTTGCAGACCACGATGGGGGTGTCCATGCCTTCGAACACCAGGCGCTCCAGGGTTTGCTGGAACAACGTGTGTTCGCCGGTCAGGGCCAGGAATTGCTTGGGGAACTGTTTACGCGAAAGCGGCCAAAGACGTGAGCCGCTACCACCGGAGAGAATTACTGGGATCATGGGTGTTTCTCCTTGAATCGATATGGGTCAGAGCCTGTGGGAGGGGGCTTGCTCCCGAAAGCGGCGTGTCAGTCGGTACATCGTTTGATGAACCTGCGCATTCGCGAGCAAGCCCGCTCCCACAGGGGGAGCGTCAATTTCAGAATCTAATCAGCGGGTCGACACCGGGCGTTTCACCCAGACTGGCGAGATGCTCGAGCCGGAGCCCGTCACATACAGCACCGCCGCTTCACCACGTTCCAACGCAACCGGCTTCACATCGCCGACTTTCTTGTCTCCGTCATACAACGCCAGGCTGACTTTCACCGGGTTGATCTCACGCTCGCCACGGCCTTTGGCGGCCACCGACTGGACCACGTCGGTCTTGCCGTCGGCGGTTTTCAGGGTCAGAGCCTTGTCGCTGAGGTTCTGCACGCGTACCAGGGATTTCTGCTTGTTCTTGAACGGTGGTTCTTCGATCAATTGCGGCTGCCCGCTACTGCTGTTGACCAAGGTGTAGTAGTGGTCCGGGGCGAGTTTGACCGGCACGGTCTGGCTGCCGACCTTGGCGCTGTAGTCACCGCCGGGCATGAAGCTGAAGTCGCTGCTGGAAAGTGGTGCGACATCGCTCAGGTTGGTCGCGCCGACGGTGGCGCTGACCTCTTGGTTGGACGCGTTGTAGATACGTACGAAGCTCGAGCCTTTTGGCGCGGTCGGGCCGTAAAGCGCCGCGTCTCCACCGGCAAAGGCGGACATCGAGACGATGCTCATACCGGCAGCCAGGGCCAGGGTCTTGGCGAGACGACGAGGAGTAGTAGTGAAAGTCATGTGAGTTACCTCTCTTTCAGTTTTGCGCCCGGTCGGGCATCTCGGATTTCTGGGTTTTAACGGTGTTGAGTGCCATGTTTTGTTGGCGCGAACCGGCTTGTTTAAGCTGCGCAACCCACTGCGGGTCGGCATCGCCGATTTCGTTGTTGACGGGCAGATATCGTTCAGGGAACTCCCAGATCAGCACTTGCGGCGGGCTGTTCTTGAAGTCGTCGCTTTTCAGGTAGCTGAGCATCGGCAGGATCGGGCCGTGGCCGTCTTCGGCGTAGCTGATCACGTCGCTGTGCAAGGCTTGCTTGAGCGCGCCGACGAAGTTCCAGTTGGGGTTGGCGCTGTAGCTGGTGCCGACCAGGGCCACTGGGGTTTCGCTGTCGCTGAATAACGCATCGTCACCTTTGTTTTCAGCCAGATGAGTGACACGTTTTTGCAGTGGCTCTTTGGGCGGCATCAGGTTTTCGAACAACGGGTCGAGCGGCAGGAACAGACGCAGGTCGCCTTTATGCGGCTCGGTCCTTTCGGCTTCGGTGACGAAGCGCTGGGGTTCGCCGCTGAGCGGGGTCTTGTCGGCAATCACCTTGGCCAGCTGTTTGGCCGCGACTTCGGCGCCGTCCGGTGTCCAGTGGGTGTCGGTGCGCAGGAACACTTGCTTGCCGCCGAGCTTGGCCTGTTGCAGCGGGCCCAGCAGGTCGGGGGCGATGATCTTGTCGGCGGCCACGTGGGCGTGGAAGTCCTGGTACAGATTGGCGTGGATGCTCGCAGGTTTCACCTCACCCAGGTGTTCCGGGTACAGGCGCACCTTGGCCGGCACGATCGCCATCACCAGTTGAATACCCTGGGCCTTGAGCTTCTGGCGCACGCCTTCGACCAGTGCGTAATTGTCTTGCAGGTTCTGGTCTTCGTTGGCGCTGGGGTTGAACTCCTCGTCGCTGTACAACCAGTGATCGCGACCGAGCACTACGCCCTTGCGACCTTCGTTGAACAGCTTGTAGTCCAGCGCGGCCCAGAGGTTGGTGCCCAGGCGCTTGATCGGGAACTCGTCGTCGTAGTGGGTCTCGACGGCCTTGGTCCAGCGACCGTTGAGTACAGTCGCGTCGGCATTGGTGCTGAAGCCGAAGAAACTGCGCAGCGACCAGGCGCCAAGGGCCAGCAGCAACGCCAGGAACAGGCTGATGTAGAGGATGCGCAATGAGCGGGTCATGGTCGGCTCCCTCAGAATTGGAAGTAAAGGAACGGCGAGAAACTCTGCGCCGACAGTTTGAGAATCGACGCCACGAACAGCAGCAGCACCGCCGCGCGCATGGCGTAGCGTGGCCAGTCAGCCGTCCAGTAGGCCGGTTGCACGGCGGCATCCCGGCCGACGGTGAAGCCGGGCTGGTGGATGCTGCCTGGGTTGTCGCCCGGCACCGCCTTGATCAGGCTCGGGTCGGCCGGGCGGGTTTTCTCGGCGGGGCGGTTGGCGTAGAAGTCGCGCAGGCCGAAGAACGCCAGCGTGGCGTACGCCACCACCAGGGTTGCCACTTGCAGGCCGGTGAGGCTGGCGCGGTTGAGTTCCGACAGCGACCACTCGTTGAAGCTGAACATCGCGCCGTACATACGCCCGGCGACGTGCAGGTTTTCAGCGCGGAAGATCACCCAGCCCATCACCACCAGGAGGAAGGTGAAGGCCCAACGGATGACGTTGAAACTGCGGGGTGCGGTGTTGAGGCCGATGGCTTTTTCAATCGCCAGCCACATGCCGTGCCATGCGCCCCACACGATGTAGGTGATGTTCGCACCGTGCCACAGGCCGCCGAGCAGCATGGTCAGGAACAGGTTGCGGTAGGTGGTCAGCGTACCTTTGCGGTTACCGCCCAGGGTGATGTACAGGTAATCGCGCAACCAGGTGGACAGGCTGATGTGCCAACGTCGCCAGAACTCGGTGATCGATTGGCTGATGTACGGCTGCTTGAAGTTTTCCATGAAGCGAAAACCCATCATCAAGCCCAGGCCGATAGCCATGTCGCTGTAGCCGGAAAAGTCGAAGTACAGCTGCGCGGTGTAGGCCAGCGCGCCGAGCCAGGCGTCGCCGGTGGTGGGGTTTTGCAGGGCGAAGCAATGATCGGCCACCACCGCCAAGGTGTCGGCAATGAACACCTTCTTGATAAAACCCTGCATGAACCGGGTGCAACCCTCGGAGAATTTATCGAGGGTGTGGGTGCGGTTGTTGAACTGGTCGGCCAGGTCGCGAAAACGCAGGACCGGGCCGGCGATCAGGTGCGGGAAGATCGCCACGAACGCGGCAAAGTCGATGAGGTTACGCGTGGCCGGGGTGTCGCCGCGGTACACGTCGATGATGTAGCTGATGGACTCGAAGATGTAGAACGAGATACCGATCGGCAACAGCACGTGAGTGAGGATGAACGGCTCCAGGCCCATCGACTTCATCATCACATTGATGCTGTCGACGCCGAAGTTGGCGTACTTGAAGTAGCCGAGGATGCACAGGTCGACGGCCACTCCGAGCAGCAGCCAACGCTGTGCCGGCCGGGTGCGTACACCGGCGGCGCCGACCTTGAGGCCGATCCAGTAGTTCCACAGGGTGACGGCGGCGAACAGCGCCAGGAAGTCCACTCGCCACCAGGCGTAGAACACGTAGCTGGCAATCAGCAGCAGCAGGTTGCGATAGCGTTGCCCGCTCAAGTAGTACAAGCCGAGAAAGATCGGCAAGAACAGAAACAGGAACACATTGGACGAGAAAACCATCCCGATCTCTCCATGTTTAACCAACAGTCAAGGGCCAGAGCCCCCCCAAACCCCCCCACGATTTCGAGGGGAGGTTGTGATCTTTGTTATCGTCCCCACGCTCTGCGTGGGAACGCCTCACTGGACGCTCTGCGTCCGCTTTTGGGACGCGGAGCGTCCCTGGCTGCATTCCCACGCAAAGCGTGGGAACGATCAGCCGCTAACTGCCTTTGTTGCCTTTTTCATGCGTCGGGTCGTAGACCTTGGTCAGGTCGCCGCCCAGGCGGAAAGTCTTGAAGGGCTGCATCCCGTGCTTGCGCTCGAGTACATCCGGGGCGCAGGTGTAGAGGGTGCAGAAGGGTTCGAGCCAGGCGAATTTCATGTCCTGCTTCAAGTCCTTCATGTCCTGCTCTTTGCCGTTCTTCTGTTCGAAGATCTGCGGGTCTTTCACGCCGGCCAGCACTTTGTCGCCCAGGCGCTTGAGCGCGCTGTTGTTTTCCTGGCGCAAGTCCACGCCATTGACCAAGGCAAAACTGGCGATCATCGACAGCGGCGGCAGGGCGTAGTTGTGGTACGACAGGGCCCGCTGCTGACGCTTCAATTCGTTGGGCAAAAAGCCCTGGTCGTCGACCTGGTTCACGCCGACCTTGTATTCCTTCACCGCCCAATCAAACAGGTCGCGGCGGTTGGTGGCGATGGACGTGGCCATCACCGACCAGGCGGCCCAGTAGGAGTGGTTGTTGGTTTTTTCCAGCGGCAGGTTGTCCCAGTCGCTGACGACTTGATCGGCCAGCTTGTTGAACCACGCCTCGATCAGTTGCGATTCCTGCTGATGGTTGGCCAGCGGGTGAGAGTCGGAGAACTTCAGGCGCACATAGGCCGAGGCCATGCTGCCCAATGCCCATTTGCGCATGGATTTGCCGGTGTGGTTGAAGTCCTTGGACATCAACGCATCGGCCTTGGCCCACGACACCAGCCAGTTCAACGTGCACTCGAGTTGTTCCGGGCGGCCGTCACGCATGAACTGCATCACGCGCTTGCTGGTGTCTTTTTCCAACTTGGTGATATCGGCGGTGCTGTCGCGAAAGGCCTGCTCGGACTTCAGGTTCAGCGTGGCGCGAGCCTTGTCCGAGCCTTCGTACTTGCTGCGAAATTGCAGCGGCCCGGTGTAGGGCGTCGGCATGGTGTCGCAGTTTTCCTTGAAGTCGCCGGTCTTGAACGCTTCAATCGGTGCGAAATAGCCCTGGGGCGGACGTAGCGGGGCGGCGGCGTTGACCGAGCCTGCGAAGATCGCCAGGCCGAGCAACGAGGGAATCCATAGTTTTTGCATAAGTCACCTCACTTCCCGAGTTGGGCGGTCTGCTGACCACCGCTTGGGAATACGTTGCGTGTGCAAATTTTCGCTTCGACCTTTTGCGCGGCAGCTCCCGCTTCCGGCCCCTGCACTTCCACGGCCAGCAAGTTCTGCGAGGCCCAGTCTTCATCGGTGCGCAGTTCAAAGGCGAAACGCCCGTCTGTATCGGATGTTTCGGGTTTCTCGATCTTGATGTCCTCGTGGCGCCCGTTCATGTACCAGAGGGTGGCGTGCAAGGTTTTCACCGACGGATCGGCGAAGCGGATATCCACCTGATGGCTGCTGTTACGCAGGTCCTTGTTCGCGCTGTTGACCAGCAGTTCGTTCTTGCCGGGTTTTAGCGTGGTGCTGGTGCTCATCTGCGCGGTCTTGCCTTCACAGCCGTTGTCGAGCAGCGCCATCATCTGGCGGTAGATGGTTTCCTGGTCCAGGCGATACAGCGGCGAGAATTCCCAGATCAGGATCTTGGGTGGGCTCTTCTGGAATTCATCGCTGCCCAGGTACTGGATCATCGAGCCTTCCAGGCCGCCGCCGGGGAAGGCGACGTTGAGGATGTCGGCACCGATTTCCTGTTCCAGGAAGCCGGCGAAGTTGTAGTTCTTGCCACTGTGGCTGGTGCCCACCAGGGTGATCTGCGGGTTGCCCGAGTCACCGAACAAATCGCCGTCGCCCGCTTCGCCCTTGGGCTCGGTGGTGAACTGGTCCATGTACTGGATTGCATAGCTGGTGCCGCACAGTTGCCCGGCCATGTTGTGCAGGGTGCCGGTTTTGCCCATGCGTCCGGAGCGTTTGGTTTCGAATTCACGCTTGGGAATATCCGCGAACTCAGGCATCGCACGCACTTTGGCGGCGACTATTTTCGCGGTGCGCTGGGCGCCGTACGGGGTCCAGTGCTGGTCGCCGCGGAAGTAGAAGTCGTGGGCCGGCAATTCATCCGGCAGTTGCTCGTTGGTCAACGGCGACAGGTCCGGCACTACAAAGCCCATCTTGGCGAAACGGCCGAGCATGCTCTTGTAGTTGCCCAACGCCTTGTCGAAATCGAACTTGGCTTTCTCTTCGGGGTTGAGCTTGTTGCGGTTTACCAGGCCACGGGTCGGCTGGTAGACCAATACCAGCTCCACGCCCTTGGCCTTGAACGCATCGTGCAGCTGTTGCATGCGCTTGTAACCGGCCGGGGTGGTGTCGAATTCGGTGCGCAAATCTTCCTGGGTACGGAACAGCCAATCGCCCTGGGCTTGCACCAGGGTGGTGAAGTTCTGCTGGTAGCGCGTGGTGTAGTTCTTCGCGTCATGCGCGGCCGGGCACAGGCTGCAGCAGGGTTCTGCGGTGAAGGTCGGGGCCTTCAGTTCGTCGGCGCGTACGCCTTGGCTGGCCGCGAGCAGGCCGAGGGTCAGACCCGAAAGGCTCAGCAGTTTGATCATGTGTGGGTGCATAAGGGTCATCCTCAATCCTGCATTTCGGTCTGGCGTTCGACAGGGTCGATCAGCACGGCTTTCTGCTGGCGTACCAGCAGGTCGAGAATTTCTTCCTGGCGATCGCCCAGCACGCCGTTGAAGCTGATGCCGCTGGACTTGGTCGGTGCCAGCATCGACACGCGATACAGCTCGACGCTCAGCGGCGAGTCGATGGACAGCGGCCCGCTGGCGTTGCCCGCCAGTTCACCGCCGACCACGATCAGCGAGACCTTGGCGTCGAACGGGTCGAGGGCGATGTCACGGTCGGTGTCGGTCAGATCCTTGATGTGGCCGTACACGCCGGTCAGGCCGTTGGCCATGGCCGTGTTCTCGTAGAGCTTGATGTTCACGCTGTTGCGCACGCGAATGCCGTGACGACGGTTGCTGATCACCTTGTTGCCCCACAACAGGTTGTCGCCGCTCTCATAGAGGGTGATGCCGTCGGTGTGGTTGCGGTAGATCTCGTTGTCGACGATCAGGTTGTTCACGCTGTTACGGTCGATCACCAGGCCCGAGAGCTTGTTGTCGTAGCTGCGGTTGTTGAAGATGAAGCTGTCATTGACCTCACGGGAAATGATGATGCCGTGCTTCTTCTTCGTGCCGTGCACGGTGTTGTCGGCGATGATCAGGCCATGGGAGCGGTCGTGGGGGTCGATGCCGTAGACGATGTTGTCCTTGTAGGTATTGCCCTTGATGACAAAACCCGTGGTTTCATAGCAGTAGAAGCCGTACCACATGTCCGAGAACTCGGAATCGATGATCCAGCCGGTCGGTTCCGGGCGCTTGAGCACCTTGGCCATGTTCGGGGTGTACTGGGAAATACTCACCCCGTACGACTTACTGTTGGCGTAGCCGAAACTGGCCATCTTGCTGTTGGCCACGTAGGTCTCGGTACCGCCCCAGGCCAGCAGGAACGGACGGAACTCCTTGGGTGACTGGAACAGTGCCGGGCCGTTGGTCTTTTCATTCCACCCGGTGATTCTGGTATCACGCACGAACAGCTGCCCGTCGTTGATCAGGAACGCACCGGCTTGTTGGGACAGGCGCAGCTCCTGGGTTTTGCGGTCGATTTCGAGGATGCCTTTACGCCCGACCACGATCGGCAGCTTGGCCAGGAACACACCCGGCGAGGTCTCGCTGAAGTACTGCTTGGGTACTTTGCCGAGCAAGTCCTTGAGGTTCATGTAGCCGTCATCGACGAAGATCGCCTGGGGAATGCCGTGCTGACGCACCACCCATTCGGCCATCTTGTTGTCACCGCCGATGAAATCCTTGAGCGCGTCTTCCTGCATCATGCGACGGATGCTGATCTTGCCGGGCTTGCTGCGTACGACTTTCTTTTCCAGCGCCGCAGCGGTGTAGCCGCTCAGGTCCGGCAAGGCGGGCTTGGCCATTTCCAGCGGTGCGGTCGGCGGGCTGGAAATGGTGTAGGTCTTGGCCTGTTGCAGCCCTTTGGCGATGGTCGGCGCCTTGGCCGCCGAATCGGCAAACGCCGGGGCGCTGGCCAGCAGCATTGCGGCGACGAGTAGGCTTTGAGCATTCATTGCGCAGGCTCCCATCAGAATCGCCAGATCACGTCGACAAAGGCGCGGTGCATGTACGAGTCGACTTGGCTGCCATAGGCGTCGCCCGGTTTGAACACGCCTGCACGAAAGCGCACCAGGGCCGATGGTTCATCGATCGACTGGCTCAACGCGGCCGGCAGCAGGCCCTTCTTGAAGTACTTGGTGACCACCAGGTCCATCTCCTGGCCCAGGTCTTTCTTGCCGTCTTCAAGGGGCAGGGAAGTGCTGGACAAGATTGCGCCGGTCACGTCATCGGTGTTGTTCTGCACGGCGTCGATACCGTTGCTGCCCACCGGCTTGTTACCGTCGACACGCCAGAACTTGTGGTAGACCAGGCTGGCGTCATAGTCCTCGCGCAATTGCCAGGAACCGAACAGGCTCATGGACTGCATGTTGTTCATCTCACCCCGGAACGCCTCGCCGAATCGGTGCACGCGGGACTGGGTGCCGGTCCAGTTCGAACGGTTGCTCTGCAGGCCGTTCTGCTCGTATTCGGCGCTGGCGCGCGAATAAGCTGCACCGACTTGCCACTGCGGGTCGAGGCGCAGGCGCACACCGATATCGGTGGCCCAGCCGTTCACGTCATCACTGCGCTTGGCGTTGCCCGGGCGGGTGCCGTCGGCATTCAACGCGTTGACCGTGTCGCGGTTGCCTTGCATGCCGGTGATGCTGGCCCAGTAGTTGACGGTGTTGGTGTTACGCCAGTTATAGGCGTCGCTGTTGGCTTCGAGGCCGAGCCAGGTCAGGTCGCCGTTTTCACGCTTGTCCAGTGGGTCGGTAGCCACGCCGGGTTCGGCGTAGTCGAGCTTGCCATCGTCATGGGTGTGGTGCCCGCGTATGCCGATCCACTGGCCCGGTGTCCACTGGTAGGACGCATCGGCGTAGAAGTGCTGGCGGTCCTTGTCCTTGGGTGACAGTTCCTTGAGGTCGGTGCGGTATTCGCTGAAGCGTTCGGCGGCGCCGACATTGGCCTTGAGCAAGGTGGTGTCGAAGGTCCAGTTCAGCGCCTCGATATTGGTATCGCGCCATTGGCCGTCGTCGTTGCGCAGGCGTTGGCGACCCAGCTTGAGGATCTCGCCAGGGTAGGGCGTGAAGCCGCTGTAGCCGACCCAGAACTCGCGCAGGGCCAGGTAGTTTTTCTTGGTCTTGCGGTCGTCGTTGCTCGACTGCTCGGTGGCGTCGTCGGAGGACTGTTGCAGGGTGTCGGTCTCGATGATGTCGCTCGATGTCACGGCCTGGCCCATCGCATAGGCGCTCCACGCGCCGCTTTCACCATAGACCCACGGGCGCAGGTCGAGGCCGATGCCGTTGACGTCACCGCCGGGCTTGGTGCCCAGGTCGCGGTCGTCTTCGGACTGGCCGGTAATTTTCACTTCCAGGCCGAAGTTCTTGGCTTCGGTCAGCGCCGCCAGGGTCGGGCATGACCAGAGCAGGGCGAAGGTCAGGCCAATGCCGGCCTTGACGAATGGATTGAGCTTCATAGGGATTCCTCGCCGTCTTCTTGCAGGGCGTGCAGTTGCAGCGTGCTCTGGGCCAGGGTGCCGCGGGTGGCCAGTTCTTGTTGCACCAGGCGTTGGCCTTCGGCGCGTTGTGCAGGCGTCAGCGGGGCTTCGAGCTGGGTGGCCAATTCGTTGGCCTCCGGCGTGTCCTGGGCCTTGGCCAATTGGCTGAAGACATAGGCGTTCAATGGGTCGGGCTTGGTGCCCTTGCCTTGGGAGAACAACTGGGCGATGGCGAAATCGGCACTGTTCTGGCCGTTGCGTGCAGCCGTCAGCAAGTGGTCCAGGGCTTTTTGCGAGTAGACCTTGCCCAGGTAGCCACGACGGTAGATCTGGCCGAGGTAGTAATCGGCGGCGACTTCCTTGCCCACGGCTTTTTCGAAGTGGGCTTCGGCGGCCTTGGCGTCGGCCGGTACCCACTTGCCTTCGTAGTAGAGCTTGCCCAGCAACAATTCGGCACGCGGCTGATCGGCAGCGCGGCCATTGTCCAGGTACTTCATCATCTGGTCGACGTCACCCAGTTCAGGGAAGTCGTAGAGCAACTGCGCCAGGCTGACCCAGGACGCGGGGTAGCCGGGGGCGATCTTCTCCAGCAGCGCCTGGGCGGTTTTTTCGTCCGGCTGGCCGAGGCTGGCGTCGCCGAGCACACGGGCGACGCTGTCGACGCGTTGTGCGGTGACGGTGCCACGGCTGTAGCCGGCTTCCATCTGTTTGAGCAGCTCGGCTTGTTTCTCCGGCTCGGCCTTTTTCTGATAGACCGTGGCCAGCTCGACGTAGCAGATATCGGTAGTGTTCAGTGCGGCCTTGCAGATGCGTTCCACATCATCCAGGTGCTGGTCGTAGGTGTCCTGGGTGCGATACAGCAGCACTTGGGCCAGACCGGCTTCGGGGTAACCGGCAGCCTGCCATTGGCTGATCTGCTGCTGGGCATTCACGTTCGGGAAACTGTGCGGGTATTGCAGGTACAGCATCGCCAGCGGGATCAGGGTGTTGCCTTCGCCATGGGCAAAGGCTTTTTTCAGCAGCCCTTCGGCTTCATGCTGTTCGGCTTCGGTGCTGCCGGGCTTGGCCACCAGCAGGCGACCGAGACGGGCCTGGGCGCGGGGCGAGGTGTCCGCCGCCGCACGGTAGGTGGCTTCGGCCTGTTTGATTTGCGCCGGATCGCGTGTGCCGACCTGGATATCGGCCAAGCCTACCTGGGCCTCGCTGTAGCCCAGGTCTGCCAGTTGCTGGTAATTCTGCTGGGCGGTGACGGTGTCGCCACGTTTCAAGGCTTCGTTGGCCAGGCGCTGGTCGGGCAGGCCGGCGCAACCGGCCAGGCTCACCGCAACAGCCAGCAAGGCCAGCGAACCCAGGTGGGAGGGGGCTTGCTGTGGCGAGCAAGCTTGCTTGCGCTGGGGTGCGAAGCGCCCCCAAAAAGTCGACGACTGCTGCGCAGTCGAGCGGGAGCAAGCTCCCTCGCCACGGCAAGCCCGGTCCCACAGGGATCGTGTTGTTTTTGATATTGGGTTCACAGGCATGTCCTCGCTTACAGACCGTGAGCCATGGCTTTATCGATCAGCCAGTTCAAGGAGGGGCCGCGGTCGCTGGTCACTTCCACCGGGCGACCGGCGTAGGTGCTGTCCAGCGGGGCGTCTGGCTTGATCTGTACGCGGATGTCGGAAGACAGGTCGGCGCTGTTCAGGCTGGTGCTGCTGACGATGGTGCCGGTGCGCACCTGTTCTTCGTCGGCCACCTGGAAGCTCACCGCAGTGCCTGGGCGAACGTCGGCGAACTGGCGATAGGTGAAGCGTGCTTCCACGTTGGCCTGGCTGCCGCGTGGCACCAGATGGAAGATCACGTCACCTTTGCTCGCGTACTGGCCGTCGGCAACCAGTTGCTGGGCGACCACACAATCGCAGGGCGAAGTGAGGGTGCCGGTCATTTGCTTGCCGAACAGTTCTTCAACCTTGGCCGGCTGCAGTTGGTCTTCGTCCAGGTGGCCTTTGAGGACATCGAGCATGCTGGTGCTGAACGTCGCCAGTGGCGCGCCTTTGGCGGCGACCGCGTCACCTTTGAGCAAGCTCTGCACGGTGCCGTCGCGGGGCATGGTCACGTTCATGCCGGGCACGCTGACCAGGCCGGCCTGGGCGTGGCTGACGAAGTACATGCCGTACACCGATTTGAAGATAAACCCGAACGCCGCAAGGCCGACCAGGAAGATCCCCGCGCTGAACGTCACTGCACGCAGACGCCCGAACGCGGTCATGCCACTGCCGCTGTCCTTGACCTTGCGTGCCTTGGTGAAGTTGTCGCGTTGCAGGGTGGCGAGCACGTCGCCCATGGTCACGATGTCACCGGACAAGTGCGAGGTGATCAGGTGGCGCAGGGTGGAAATGTCTTGCGGCTCCAGGTTCTGGAACTGGCAACCGGCGCGGCCGCTCTGGCGGTCGTAGGAGCGGATCTGCAGCTCCACATCCATCGCCAGGCCGAGGTTGTCGATGACAAATTGCAGGCGGCCTTTGTGTACGGCGCCGACGGTCAGCGGCTGGGTGGAGGTGAACGCCAGGCCACCAGCGGACAGGTCGATCACCCGTGCTTCAGTCGGTGTGCGGTCAGTGTTGAAGAAGCGCAACTTGGCCGGAATCTTGACTCGGGCATGTTGGCGCTGGGCTTCGGATTCGTGGACAACATTGGCATTGACTGGGCTGTTCATACTGTTCGATTTCCTAGTTAATTCAGGCTTGGCAGGGTCAGACCATCATCAAAAGCACGGCGACAAAGATGCTGCCGGCAGAGAAGGTCATGGTCCGAGACGACCAGGTGTTGAACCAACGTTGAAAGCTGGCCAAATCGCGGGTCAGTTTGGTGTCCTGGCGGGTCCAGGACTGTTGATCAAGGCGGAAGAACACGTAGATCTTCACCAGCGCCCCCATGATCTGGTTGTAATAGAGAATCACCGGGTAGGCCGGGCCGATCTTGTGGCCGGAGCACGACAGCAACAGCGTGAGAATCAGGCGAGTGATGCCGATCCACAGCAGGTACGCGAGGATGAACGCGCCGCCGTATTTGAAGGTGGCAATGAACGCTACGGTCAGGCCGAGCAGGGACGTCCACATCGACACGCGCTGGTCGAACAACACGATGCTGGTAAACACGCCCAGGCGGCGTACACCCAGGCCCAGGGCGCGGGAGTTCTGGCGCAGGTTGTTGCCGTACCAGCGGAACATCAGTTTGCGGCTGGCCTTGATGAAGCTTTTTTCCGGTGGGTGCTCGACCGTGTTGATCGCGGCATCCGGCACGTAGAAGGTGTCGTAGCCCAGGCGCATCAGGCTGAACCAACTGGACTTGTCATCACCGGTCAAAAACTTGAAACGGCCCAGGCGCCAGTGTTGCAGCGAGTCGCTTTCCACATCGGCGATGAAGTCCGGGTCGGTGACCACCGTGGCACGGAACACCGACATGCGCCCGGTCATGGTCAACACGCGCTTGGACAGGGCCATGGAGCACATGTTGATGTGCCGCTGGGCGAACCGCAGCTTGTGCCATTCGCTCATGATGTAGCCGCCGCGTACTTCGCAGAACTCGTTGGTGGTCAGGCCGCCGACATTGTCGAACAGCTGGAACCACGGCACGGTCTTGCGTACCACGCCCTCTGCGAGCACGGTGTCGCCGTCGATCACGGCCACCACGGCGCGGTCATCCGGCATATGCCGGGAGATGGCGCGGAAGCCGAAGGCCAGGCCGTCGCGCTTGCCGGTGCCGGCGATGCGCACGAAGTCGAGCTTGACGTGGTCCGGAGGGTTCATGCGTTCCCACAGGCTTTTCACCAGCAGCTCATCGGACATTTCCACCAGCGAGCAGACCACCGTAGTGGGGAAGCCGCATTCAATGGCTTCACGGATCACCGAGCTGTACACCTGGGCGGTGGTCAACGCGTCGATACGGAAGCTGGTGACCATCAGGAACACATGGGACGGGTCGGCGGCCTTGCCCAGCTTGCGCACTTTGCGGCGCAGGTGCGGGTAGACCACGTACAGGAACAGCATGCCGCGAAAGAAATGCGTCGCCCCCATCGAGTAGCGCCAGATACCGACAGCGCCAATCAGGAAAATAAAATTCTTCGACTGCGAGTCGAACGTGCTCGCCGGCAACAGCAGGGCGAGACCCATCAGCAGGCTGAGGAAGAACAACCAGCCGGCCGATTGGAGCAAAATGTGTCTTAACTTGGACATGAGCGTCATCCGAGGGTGGAGAAGGCTCCGGCTGCAAGCGCTGGGGAAGTACCCTTGCAGCCGGAACTTACCGTTGCCGTTACCAGCAAATGCCTTCGGTGCGGCCGCCGGCGCTGGTCGCCTTGGCCATGAAGCCCACCAGGTCGATCACTTGCTTGCCGTGCGGTGCTTCGTGCGCCAGGGCGCGGAACTTCTCGTCGCGGTTGCCCAGGATGATCACGTCGGAGTTGTTGATCACATCATCGAAGTCCGAGTTGAGCAGGGACGACACATGGGGGATCTTGCCTTCGATGTAATCCTTGTTGGCGCCGTGCACACGGGCGTACTCGACGTTGCTGTCGTAGATGCTCAGGTCGTAACCCTTGCCGATCAGCATTTCCGCCAGTTCCACCAATGGGCTTTCACGCAGGTCGTCGGTGCCGGCCTTGAAGCTCAGGCCCAGCAGCGCGACTTTGCGCTTGTCGTGGCTGGAAACGATGTCGAAGGCGTTCTGGACCTGGGATTCATTGCTGCGCATCAGCGAATTGAGCAACGGCGCTTCCACGTCGAGGGAACCGGCGCGGTAGGTCAGGGCGCGTACATCCTTGGGCAGGCACGAACCGCCGAAGGCGAAGCCTGGGCGCATGTAGTACTGGGACAGGTTGAGGGTCTTGTCCTGGCACACCACCTCCATCACTTCACGGCCATCGACACCAACGGCCTTGGCGATGTTGCCGATCTCGTTGGCAAAGGTGACTTTGGTGGCGTGCCACACGTTGCAGGTGTACTTGATCATCTCGGCGACGGCGATGTCCTTGCGGATGATCGGTGCGTCGAGTTCTTCGTACAGCGACTGCAGCACGTCGCCGGACGCTGTGTCGAACTCGCCGATGACCGTCATCGGTGGCTGGTCGTAGTCGGCGATGGCGGTGGATTCACGCAGGAACTCCGGGTTGACCGCGACACCGAAGTCGACGCCGGCTTTTTTGCCGGAGCAGTCTTCGAGGATCGGGATCACCACGTTGGCCACGGTGCCCGGAAGCACGGTGCTGCGCACCACGATGGTGTGGCGGGTGGTCTTGTCACGCAGGACGAAGCCGATTTCGCGGCACACCGACTCGATGTAGTTGAGTTCCAGGTCGCCGTTCTTCTTGCTCGGCGTGCCGACGCAGATCATCGACAGGTCGGTGTCGCGGATGGCTTCGGCGAAGTTGGTGGTGCCGCGCAGGCGACCGTTAGCGATGCCCTGGCTCAACAGTTCGCCCAGACCCGGTTCAACGATTGGCGATTTGCCCGCGTTGATCAGGTCGATCTTTTCCTTGGAAATATCTACACCGACCACTTCGTGGCCACGGGCAGACAGGCAACCGGCACAGACTGCGCCAACGTAACCTAGACCAAATATGCTGATGCGCATCGCATTTACCTCTTTGTGTTAATCACGCCAATTAGATGGCCGGAGTTCATGTTTGCAAGCGTCACTGATTGCCGCGAAAGTTGGGCGAATAAACGCCGACTTGTCGCGTGCAGGCATGTTGATTAGTGAGTGACTAATGAGTGCACTCAAGTTGTGCTTAACTTGGCCTTGTTATTGGGGAGTGCTCTGAAATGTAGCCAGGCTTCCTGCTGGAAGGGGCTGGCGCCTTTGCCCGCTGGGCTCTGGCTTGCATATTTCAGGCAAACGCTGCCTTGGCCTATAGGGGATAGCAACTAATCCTTATCGCCGCCCTCAACTCAATCAGTTGATGATTCAACCCTGCTATATAAGTCGTGATGGCAACTTAGTTATTGCTGGGTTGTGATGTAAGTCATCTCCTACAGAAACAGAGAATTTTATTACCGGTGGTATGAGCCGCGTGTTCAGGTGAAGTTCCGAGCCGCTCATCCTGTTTTCTGAAATTTCTTGAAATATTGGAAAAGATGGCACTAGTACTATATTGATAGCACTTGCTACTTCGGCCAGTAGTTGCAGGGAGTTGGTAAGCAGGGATAGTTTTGTGCCACTACCTTTTGAAAAAAGCGGTGCCACTACGAAAAAAAATGACGAATGTCGAGTGAAAGATTCGTTAGGAATGCGTCAATCTATTTTTTGACGCCAAATAAATGACGTTTTAATTTGAAATACAGTCAAAAGTGGGAGGGGGCTTGCTCCCGATGGCAGAGTGTCAGTCACTGAATGGGTAACTGAACTATCGCTATCGGGAGCAAGCCCCCTCCCACATTTTGAGCGCCTTATTCCGGTGCGTGATCCCGCAGGAACACCAGATTGTCCGGCTTGGACAGCTGCGCATCGAAGCGATAACCCTGCACCTCGAACTGCTTGAGCTGCGCCGGGTCGTTGATGCGTTCCTCGATCACAAAGCGGCTCATCATGCCCCGGGCCTTCTTGGCATAGAAACTGATGATCTTGTACTGGCCGTTCTTCAGGTCCTTGAATTCGGTATTGATGATGCGTGCGTTCAGGGCTGTGCGCTTGACCGCCGAGAAGTATTCGTTGGACGCCAGGTTGAGCAACACATCGTCGCCTTGTTCGGTCAGGGCTTCATTGAGCCACTCGCTGATGCGTGTGCCCCAGAACGCGTAGAGATCCTTGCCACGGGCGTTGGCCAGCTTGGTGCCCATCTCCAGGCGGTACGGCATCATCAGGTCCAGAGGGCGCAGCAGGCCGTACAGGCCCGAGAGCATGCGCAGGTGGTCCTGGGCGTAGCTGAAATCGGCATCGGTGAAGGTTTCGGCGTTCAGGCCGGTGTATACGTCACCCTTGAAGGCCAGCAGTGCCTGCTTGGCATTGGCCGGGGTGAAGGCGGGCGTCCAGCTGCCGAAGCGCGCCGCATTGAGGCCGCCGATCTTGTCGGAGACGTGCATCAACTCGCTGATTTGCGCCGGGCTCATTTCGCGCAATTGTTCGATCAGTGCCTGGGAGTGATCCAGGTACTGCGGCTGGGTAAAGCGCTGGGTTACCGGCGGCGTCTCGAAGTCGAGAGTCTTGGCGGGGGAAATCACCATCAGCATGAAGTCGTCTCCTGAAATCGTGGCGTGTAGCGTGTCCGCGATTCTAGGGGGTGCAGCGTTTTGACTCCACCTATGATGGCGATAGTCGCGATCCGCTATGATGCCCGGTGACTCTGGAGAGGGAGACCCTGTGTGCGAATCGCGCTTTTAATCTCGGCTTGTCTGTTATGCCTCAATACCCAGGCTGCGCCGGTGGATGTGGCGAGCCTGGATCGTGGCACCTGGCCGGAAAAACTCAGCAGCCCGGCGCTGTTCGATGTGGCCTCGCGTGCGGAAATCCTGATGTTCGCCCACAGCCTGTTGGCCAGTGAGGCCCAGGATGACGGCGCGCTCAAGCAGCGACTGGGGCTGAAGATCATCAACCTGGCGTCGATCTACGACCTGCGTCGCCAGCTGTGGCAGCGCCTGCTGGAGAACTACACCCTCGCCCAGCAGAGTTGCGAAGAGGACGCCTCGTTCTGCTACCTGGTGGAAAACATGGATGACCTGCGCGAGCAGGTCGGCAAGTTCGAAGTCAGTGAAAACTCCTTCTATATAGGCTGGGCCGGGCCGAGCCATCAATTCCATGAGCGTTACCTCGATGAACTGCTGCGCAAGGCAGCGCTGTTCCCGCAGATCAGTAGCGAAGTGGCGCGCTTTGGTGACCATGAGCGCAACGGTGATGAGCTCAATGATCGAATGTTCCTGCTGACCTTCGACGGCGGTCCGGCACCGCTCAACGGCAATACCGACTGGCTCACTGACTATTTGCGTAAACAGAAGATGAACGCCATTTTCTTCGCCCTCGGCGGCAGCCTGCAAACCCGGGTGGAACGCAGTTCGGCCAGTGACGTGCAGGCGCTGTACCACGGCCAGTGCGTGGGCACCCAGGGTTGGCAATACCGTTCCCACAGCCACTGGGTGGACTGGCAAAGCTCCATCACACGCGGTGCGTCGCTGACGCAAAACCTGATGCCGGAAAACTACGTGCCGCTGTTTCGCCCGCCTTACGGCCAGCGTCGCGCGGACAGCCAGGGGTTCTTCCAGGCGCAAGGTCTGCAGGTGGCGTTGTGGGATATCGATTCCCAGGACGAGCCGGGCCAGCTCAAGGCTGATGAGTCGGCGCAACGGGTGCTGACGCTGATGTTGCTGTGGCGCAAAGGGGTGATTGTGTTTCATGACACCCAGGACAAGGCACGGGTGGCGTTGCCGCTGTTGTTGCAGGCTACAGCGCAGAGTGGCCTGGGCTGGCAGGACTGCCGGGAAGCTTTTCGTTGAAAAAGACGAAACGCCCGGCCCGGTTGGGGCAGAGGCATTTTCGGGGTGATTTTGTGCGACAAATCGATGCAGGCGGACTTCCGACTTTAACGGGGTACCTGGTACTCGGCTAGTGTTATTCGTCATCCTGAAAAATAAACTTCAAAAAAGCGTCAAAGTGCTTTTTCCTGTCATGGGTTTTGCGGTATTACGAAGTCAGATCGCCGAAACCTGCAGCACAGGTGGCGTCTTACAAGACTCCTCAGGTGGGCACCGCGCTTGACGTCACTCAGGTGCGGTCGGTGGTCGAATCGAGGCGCAGCACCGCCCAGGTATTGCGTCGAATGGCTCCCACAAAGGTGACCGAGTATGGATGATCATGGACGTAACCCTTCTTCCGACCAGCCAATCCTTTACGTGCTTGATACCAACGTATTGATCCACGATCCAAACGCACTGCTTAACTTCGAAGAACACCACGTCGCCATCCCGATGATCGTGCTTGAGGAGCTCGACAAGCTCAAAAGCGGGCACCACAGCGTGGCCGCCGAGTGCCGCCAGGCGATTCGCCTGATCGACAAGACCCTGGGTGAAGCTTCACCCGAAGACGTTGAAGTCGGCGTGCCGATCCAGCGTGGCAAAGGCGGGCCCAAGGGCTTGCTGTCGATTCTGATGAGCAAGCGCAGCGAGCCCAACAGCCTGCTGCCGGAGAACCTGAACGACAACAAAATCATCAACCAATTGATCGACTTGCACGCACGCGACAAGGAGCTGCGCGTGGTGCTGGTGACCAAAGACATCAACATGCGCCTCAAGGCACGAGCGTGTGGGATCGCTGCCGAGGACTACAGTACCGACCAACTGGTCGACGACGTGTCGATGCTGTCGCGTGGTTATCACATGATGACCGGCTCGTTCTGGGACCGCGTCAGCAAAGTCGAAACCCGTCAGGATCATGGCCGCACCTGGCACCAGGTGCAGTTGATCGACAACCTGCCGGCCGTGCACATCAATGAGTTCATCGTCGACGAACAGGGCTTCGTGGGCTGGATCAAAGAGATCCTGGTCGACAAGCTGCTGATCCTCGACCTGCATCAGGAACCCCTGTTGCACCAGGAAGCCTGGGGCCTGAAACCGCGCGATATCTACCAGAGCTTGGCGTTGTATGCGCTGCTCGACCCGGATATCCACCTGGTCAACCTGACGGGCGCCGCTGGTTCGGGCAAAACCATTCTCGCCCTGGCCGCCGCCATCGAGCAGACCATGGTGACCAAGCGCTATCGCCGCATCATCGCCACCCGCAGCGTGCAGGGCCTGGACCAGGAAATCGGTTTCCTGCCCGGCACCGAGGCGGAAAAAATGGAGCCGTGGCTGGGGGCGATCACCGATAACCTCGAAGCCTTGCACATGGATGACGAAAACACCCATGGCAGCGTCGATTACATCCTCAGCAAAGTGCCGTTGCAGTTCAAATCCCTCAACTACATTCGAGGTCGCAGCTTCCAGCAAAGCCTGATCCTGATCGATGAATGCCAGAACCTCACGCCGCACCAGATGAAAACCATCATCACGCGTGCCGGCGCCGGTTCCAAAGTGGTGTGCCTGGGTAACCTGGCACAGATCGATACCCCATACCTGTCCGCGACCAGCTCCGGGCTGACCTACCTGACGGAACGTTTCAAAGACTTCCCCAACGGCGTGCACATCGCGCTGCAAGGGGTGCCTCGTTCGATCCTGGCGGAATACGCCGAGTCGCACCTGTAAACACAGACCTGTGAGAGTTGGTGGCTAAATGCCACAAACCGCCCCGGATTTTTCACGAAGTCCGGGGTTTTTGTTGTGGGCGACATTTGTCTTCGTTAATGCGCCCAGGGTGCTTGTGGTCTTTGTAATTATTTTGTTACATTTTTTGCCGCTGCAAAAATAATAAGAACGCTGCGTGACCCCCGTCGGAAGACCACCTCATTAATTCGACGAACACTTGAAAACCCCATGGGTTTTCCGCGTGACCCTGCCTATTACAAAAAGCCCGATACATCGCTCATTGACGACGCACATCTCCAAAGGGAAAGGAAAATGGACGTAGCAGGTAATGGCTCCACTGTATTTTTTCGCAAGCGCCAATCGATACCCCTCACACCCATCGCACTCGGCTTGGCCTTATGGCTCGGCCACGGCCCAACGGCCTGGGCGGATGACAGCAACCCTTACACCGCCCCGGTGCTCGAATCGGCCTTTCGCAAAGCGGTTGCCTCGTTTGGCCCGAATACCGACGTGTATAAAAACCTGCGGTTTGCCTACGCCGATATCGTCGATCTTGCCGCCAAGGACTTCGCCGGCCAGTCCGCCAAGTTCGATTCGGCCCTCAAGCAGAACTACGAGCTGCAACCGGAAAACCTGACCATCGGAGCCATGCTCGGTGACACCCGGCGGCCACTGGACTACAGCTCACGCCTGGATTACTACCGCAGCCGGCTTTTCAGCAACAGCGGCCGCTACACCACCAACATTCTCGACTTCTCCAAGGCCATCATCGCCAACCTGCCCGCCGCCAAGCCCTACACCTATGTAGAACCGGGCGTCAGCAGCAACCTCAACGGGCAGCTCAACGCCGGCCAGTCCTGGGCCGCCGTCACCCGTGACTGGAATGCCAACGCGCAAACCTGGAAAACCCCGGAAGCCCAGGTCAACTCCGGCCTGGACCGCACCAACGCGTATTTCGCCTACGCCTTGGGCATGACCGGCAAGGGTGTGAATGTCGGCGTGCTCGACTCCGGCATTCTCACCGAACACTTCGAATTCCAGGGCAAGAACGCCCAGGGCCAGGACCGTGTGCAGGCGGTGACGTCCACGGGCGAGTACTACGCCACGCATCCGCGTTATTTCCATGACACCCCGGCCGGCGAGTTTCAAAAAGGCGAGCACTTCAGTATTTCCGGCGAGTACGACCCGACCATCAACGACGGGCACGGCACGGAAATGTCCGGTGTGCTGGGCGCCAGTCGCAACGGCACCGGCATGCACGGCATTGCCTTTGACGCGAACATTTTTGTCGCCAATACCGGCGGCACCGACGACAACCGTTTCCAGGGTTCCAACGATCTGGACTACAACGCGTTCATGGCCAGCTACAACGCCCTGGCCGCCAAGAATGTGTCGATCGTCAACCAGAGCTGGGGACAGAACTCGCGCAATGACGTGGAAAACCATTTCGGCAATGTCGGCGACAGCGCGGCCGACAACCTGCGCGACATGACCGCCGCCTACCGCCCGTTCTGGGACAAGGCCCACGCCGGGCAGAAAACCTGGATGGATGCGATGGCCGATGCTGCCCGGCAAAACAGCTTTATCCAGATCATCTCGGCGGGCAACGACAGCCACGGCGCCAACCCGGACACCAACGCCAACCTGCCATTTTTCAAGCCGGATATCGAAAGCAAATTCCTCTCGATCACCGGTTACGACGAGACCAGTGCCCAGGTCTACAACCGTTGCGGCACCTCGAAATGGTGGTGCGTGATGGGTGTTTCCGGGATTCCGTCCACCGGGCCTGAAGGTGAAATCATCCCCAACGCCAACGGCACCTCCGCCGCTGCGCCGAGCGTCTCCGGGGCTCTGGCGCTGGTGCTCCAGCGCTTCCCCTACATGACCGCCAGCCAGGCCCGGGATGTGTTGCTCACCACCTCCAGCCTGCAAGCGCCGGATGGGCCGGACACCCCTGTGGGGACCCTGACCGGTGGTCGCACCTACGACAACCTGCAACCGGTGCACGATGCCCCGCCGGGCACGCCGCAAGTACCGGGCGTGGTCAGTGGCTGGGGCCTGCCCAATCTGCAAAAAGCCATGCAAGGGCCGGGGCAGTTCCTGGGTGCGGTGGCTGTGGCATTGCCCACGGCTACGCGTGACATCTGGGCTAACCCGATTTCCGATGAGGCGATTCGCGCACGTCGGGTAGAAGATGCCACCGAACAAGCGACCTGGGCCGCGACCAAACAGCAAAAAGGCTGGCTCGATGGCCTGCCTGCCAATGCTTCGGCGGATGATCAGTTCGCGTACGAGATCGGCAGCGCACGGGAGCAGGCGACCCTGGCTCGAGGCAAGGATTTGCTTACCGGCGCGACCTATGTCGGCAGCCTGGTCAAGTCCGGTGACGGCGAGCTGGTACTGGAAGGCCAGAACACTTACTCGGGCAGTACCTGGGTGCGTGGAGGCAAGCTGTCGGTGGACGGGTCGCTGACTTCCGCAGTGACGGTGGACGCCAGTGCCGTGGGCACGCGCAATGCGGATAACGGTGTGACGACCACCTTGGGTGGCACGCTGGCCGGCAACGGCACGGTGGGTGCCTTGACCCTCAACAGCGGTGGCCGCGTGGCGCCGGGGCATTCGATTGGCACGCTGCACACGGGTGACGTGACCTTCAATCCAGGCTCGGTGTACGCCGTTGAAGTGGGCCCCAATGGCCGCAGCGACCAGATCCAGAGCAGCGGCGTCGCGACCCTCAATGGCGGTGTGGTGACGGTGTCCCTGGAGAATAGCCCCAACCTGCTGTCCGCCAGCGAGGCGCGCAGCCTGCTGGGCCAGCCGTTCAACATCCTCAGCGCCAGCCAAGGTATCAACGGCCGGTTTGCGGCGATTACTCCCAACTATCTGTTTATTGGCACTGAGCTCAGCTACCAGCCGAACCAACTGAGCCTGACGGTGGCGCGTAACCAGGCGACGTTTGCCAGTGTCGCGCAAACCCGCAATGAGCGTGCGGTCGCGACAGCGGCCGAAGCGTTGGGCGCGGGCAGCCCGGTGTACGAAAGCCTGCTGGCCTCCGACTCGGCGCCGCAGGCGCGGGAGGCGTTCAAGCAGTTGTCCGGGCAATTGCACTCGGATGTGGCGGCGGCGCACATGGCCGACAGCCGTTACCTGCGTGAAGCGGTCAATGGCCGGCTGCAACAGGCCCAGTCGCTGGATTCCAGCGCGCAGATCCAGGCCGGCGATAACGGCGGTTGGGTACAGTTGCTGGGCGGTCGCAACAACATCAGCGGTGACAACAACGCCAGCGGTTATTCCTCATCCACCAGCGGGGTGTTGCTGGGCCTGGACACCGACGTCGGGGACGGCTGGCGCGTGGGGGCAGCTACCGGCTACACCCAGAGCCATCTCAATGGCGCATCGTCTTCGGCAGACAGCGACAACTATCACCTGTCGGTCTACGGTGGAAAACGTTTCGATGCGATAGCCCTGCGCCTGGGTGGCGCCAGCACCTGGCACCGTATCGACGCTTCGCGTCGTGTGGCCTATGCCAACCAGGCGGACTACGACAAAGCCGACTACAACGCGCGCACCGACCAGGTGTTCGGCGAGATCGGCTACACCCAATGGAGCCAGTTCGAGCCTTTCGCCAACCTGACCTACCTGAACTACCAGAGCGACTCATTCAAGGAGAAAGGCGGCGCCGCAGCCTTGCACGCCAGCAAGCAAAGCCAGGACGCCACGCTCTCCACACTGGGCCTGCGCGCGCATACCCAATTGCCGGTCAGCTCGACGTCGGCGGTGACCTTGCGCGGCGAGTTGGGTTGGGAGCATCAGTTCGGCGCTACCGATCGCGAAGCCTCGCTGAAATTCGCCGGCAGCGACACGGCCTTTGCAGTCAACAGCGTGCCCGTGGCCCGCGATGGCGCGGTCATCAAGGCCAGTGCTGAAATGGCCTTGACCCCGGATACGCTGGTGTCCTTGAGCTACAGCGGTTTGCTGTCCAACCGAGGTAACAACAACGGGATCAATGCCGGGTTTACCTTCCGCTTCTGACCCTTTGTAGTGAGCGGGCTTGCCCCGCGCGGCGGTGTGTCAGGTAAGTTTGAGC
>NZ_JBNPJV010000098.1:0-43195 GCF_050312585.1 Pseudomonas sp. R19M | reverse complement strand
GATAAACTGCTGGCTGGCACACCCTCATCGGGAGCAAGCCCCCTCCCACAAGTTATTCATCGTCCGTTCTATCGCTTGACTGACTGGCATCAGGGCAAGCCCGGCCAAATAAGCAGACGGTGTTTCAGCGGTTCAGGAACGCCAGCAGATCTTCATTCAATGCCTGGGCATGCGTAACGGCAAACCCGTGGGGTGCGTCCTTGTACACCTTGAGCTCGGCCCCTTTGATCATCTGGGCGGCGACCTTGCCAGTGGTCTCGAACGGTACGATCTGGTCACCGTCGCCGTGGATCACCAGAGTCGGTACGTCGATCTTGGCCATGTCCGGGCGGAAGTCGGTTTGCGAGAAGGCGGTGACGCAATCCACGGTGGACTTGAGCGAAGCTTGCAGGGCGATCTGCAGGGTCTGGGTGAGGACGCCGTCCGAGACTTTCTGGCCCTTGTTGAGGCCGAAGAACGGCGCATTGAAGTCGGCGATGAACTGCGCACGATCCTTGAGCAGACCGACTTTGATGCCATCGAACACCTCGGTCGGCACGCCCTGCGGGTAATCCGGTTTCTGGCCGAACAGCGGTGTCACGGCGCCCAGCAGCACCAGGCCGGCTACGCGGGCGGTGCCATGGCGTGCGATGTAGCGTGATACATCGCCGCCGCCCATGGAGAAGCCCACCAGGGTCACCTCCTTGAGGTCCAGATGGTTGATCAACTGGGCAATATCATCGGCGAAGGTGTCGTAGTCGTTACCGGTCCACGGTTGATCCGAACGGCCGAAACCCCGGCGGTCAAACGCGATGGTGCGAAAGCCGCGGCTGCTCAGGTATTCCATCTGGTATTCCCACATGTCGGCATCCAGCGGCCAGCCGTGGCTGAACAACACGGGCTTACCGCTGCCCCAATCTTTGAAATAGATCTGTGTACCGTCTTTGGCTACGAATGTACTCATGTAAAACTCCTCGGATGGGGGCAAGTGGCTCGGCGCACTATCGTGTGAAACCGGACCCGAGGTCTTGTATGCCTGTGCTCGGTTGAACGGTTCAGGCACCAAGGTGTTGCTTGGGCGTCAGAAATCGAAAAACACGGTTTCTGCTGCGCCTTGGACATGAATATCGAAGCAGTAGGCCAACTGGCCATCCACGGTACAGCGCTTGGCGATCAAGGGGGCGCGACGATGGGGCTGCTCGATCAGGTTCAGTACCGGGTCCAGTGCATTGGCCTCAGGTTCGTCGTCGAAATATAGACGGGTTTGCAGATGAATGTTGATGCCGTGCGCAAACAGCGCGACGTTGATATGCGCCGCCATCGCAACGCCAGAGCGCGCAGGACGATATCAAAGCGAAGAGCCAGGCTTATGATGGAGTTCAAGGTCTATGGTTTGCCCCTCATCACGCACCATGCGCGGCGAGGTTGCGGTACTGCCCTTTGAAATACAGCAAGGGTTGCGTGGCAACGACTTCCTGCAAATTTAACGCCTTCACTTCCCCGATCACAATCAGGTGGTCACCTGCCGCATGCTCGGCGTGAATCTCGCAATCCAGCCAATGCAGGCTGCCGACTATGATCGGATTACCCAAGGGTGATTCCTGCCAGTGGACGCCGTGCCATTTGTCCGTGCCTCGCCGAGCGAACTGGTTGGAAATTTCGACCTGCTCGCCCGAGAGGATATTGACCGCAAATCGACCTGCCCGACGAATTTTTGGATAGCTCGCCGAGCTGGCCATGACGCTGAATGACACCAGTGGCGGGCTCATCGACACGCTATAAAACGACTGGCAGGTGAAACCAATCGGTTCGCCATCGACGTGTGACGAGATGACCGTGATACCCGAAGCGTAGTGCGCCAGCGCCTCGCGAAAGCGCAATGAATCAATGGCATTACCCATCAGTGACATGACAGCTCCTAAATAGAGTGCAACTGACGTGGTTAAGCAAGGCTTGAAGCCGCCCGAAAATCCGGCTGGCTCCAGCCTTCTCCAATTGTGCAAGCGGCGTACGCCACCTCGGAACGTAGCTCAGCGTGCGTTCAGAAGCTCTCTGCGAACGATCTCTGCGCCAGCACTCAACGCGTTCAATTTGCCCCTGGCGACGCGACGCGGCAGGGGCGCCATACCACAGTTGGTGCAGGGGTAGAGCTTGTCGGCATCGACGAATTGAAGTGCTTTGCGCAGGGTATTGGCCACTTCTTCGGGCGTTTCAATGGCATGGTTGGCCACGTCAATGGCGCCGACCATGACTTTCTTGCCTCGAATAAGTTCGATCAGCTCCATGGGGACATGGGAGTTGTGACACTCCAGCGAAACGATATCGATGCTGGATTTTTGCAGCTTGGGAAAGGCTTCCTCGTACTGTCGCCACTCCGAGCCCAGTGTCTTCTTCCAGTCGGTGTTGGCTTTGATGCCATAGCCGTAGCAGATATGCACGGCGGTTTCGCATTTAAGCCCTTCAATCGCCCTTTCCAGTGTGGCGACACCCCAGTCGTTGACTTCATCGAAAAACACGTTGAATGCCGGCTCGTCGAATTGAATGATGTCGACCCCGGCAGCTTCCAGCTCCTTGGCCTCCTGGTTGAGAATCTTGGCGAATTCCCAGGCCAGCTTTTCACGGCTCTTGTAATGAGCATCGTAGAGGGTATCGATCATCGTCATCGGGCCCGGCAGGGCCCACTTGATAGGCTGCCCGGTCTGCTGGCGCAAAAACTTGGCGTCTTCAACAAAGACCGGCTTTTTCCGAGCGACGGCGCCCACGACTGTCGGCACACTCGCATCGTAACGATCACGAATCCTGACCGTTTCGCGGTTTTCGAAATCAACGCCGTCGAGGTGCTCGATGAAGGTCGTCACGAAATGCTGACGCGTCTGCTCACCATCGCTGACGATATCGATTCCGGCCAACTGTTGTTCATGCAGCGACAGGCGCAGGGCATCGTGCTTGCCCTCAACCAGTTCATCACCTTGTAATTTCCACGGTGACCAGAGCGTCTCGGGTTGAGCAAGCCAGGAGGGCTTGGGCAAGCTGCCGGCGGTAGAAGTGGGTAAGAGTTTTTTCATGAAAAATGACCTTGGCTTTCAATTAATCAAAGAGCGCAACTGACAGACCACTGCTCAAGTACGGCTTGATAGGGCTTGATAAATTGTTCTTGGGCAAACTTTCCTTGCTCGATCGCCAGCCGACTGCGTTCTTCTCGGTCGTACACGATCCGAGTCAAGGAGTAGTCCTGGTTCTTCAGGCTCGGCTGATAGGATTTTCCGGCCGCCGAGTTAGCGTTATAGATCTCCGGCCGATAGATCTTCTGGAAGGTATCCATCGTGCTGATGGTGCCAATCAACTCAAGGTTGGTGTAATCGCCCAGCAGATCGCCCGAGAAATAAAACGCCAGCGGCGCAGCGCTGTTCGGCGGCATGAAATAGCGAACCTTCAAGCCCATCTTCTTGAAATACTCATCCGTCAATGAGTACTCATCCTGCACGTACTCAAAGCCCAGCACTGGGTGCTGATTCTCGGTTCGATGGTAGGTTCTGGCGCTGGAAATGCTCAGGCAAATAACCGGCGGTTTGTCAAAGTGCTGCTTGTACGTCGTTGAATTGACGAAGCCCTTGAACAGCTTGCCATGCAAATCACCAAAGTCTTCTGGCGTACTGAAACCGGACTGGTTTTTGTTGTGCTCCAACAACCGCACACTGAAATCATAGTCGCGTACGTAGGAGGAGAAGTTGTTACCCACGATGCCGTTGATGCGCTCACCGGTTTGTCGATCGACAATCGTAGTTTTCAACACTTCAATCAACGGGACCGCATTGTCTCGGCTTTGCGCGTCGATACTCATTGCGGCGGAGATGATCTCCAGCTCGACCTTGTAACGATCACCCGTGGGGTTATCCCAGTGCGCCAGCGCATTGAAGCGGTTGTCAATCATCTTCAACGTGTTGCGCAAATTCTCTTCACGGCTCTCACCCCTGGCCAGATTGGCGAAGTTGGTCGTGATTCGGGTGTTGTCTGAAGGCGTGTAATGCTCATCAAAGCAGACGCTTTTGATAGAAAATGTGAGTTCTTCGTTCATCGTGCCTTGCACCCCGTTTTTACCTGCCAGAACTGAATGGGCTGATTGCCTTTCAGTTCTGGCCAATAGTCTGTTTTCTCCCGTGGCAGCCTTCAGGGCGCCTCAGTGAAGAGCTGCCGGTATTTTATGGAGGGGGCTGCATGAACAAAAACGAATTGATTTCAATAATGTATTAGTCGCGCTCATGATCAAGTGGGCATTTTGCAACCGAGCCCAGAGCCTCTTGCTGACGCCCTCTTGCTGATGGAAACGCTCGTGCTAGCGAACCTCCGGTAGTTTGGCGATCACCTTGATCTCGAAGTCGAAGCCGGCCAGCCAGGTCACGCCGATGGCGGTCGCTGTGGAGTAGGGCGCTTCGCCCCAGTACTCAGCCGCTACTTCCCAGATCGTTTCGAACTTCGAGTCGGGGTCGAGCATGAAGATGGTCGTGTCGACCACATCGTCGAAACTGCTGCCGGCCTCTGCCAGGATCGCGTTGAGGTTGGTGAAGGCCAGGCGCACCTGTGCCGCGAGGTCCGGTTCGGCCGAACCATCCTTGCGGCTGCCGACCTGGCCGGATACGAACAGAAAGCCATTGGAACGAATCGCCGGCGAGTAGCGGTGCAGTTCGTACAGTGCATGGCGGTCAGGCGGGAAAACGACATCACGTTTAGGGGTCATGGCCTAGCTCCTTCAGGGCCATCGCGGCCCGTTGTTCAAGAGGGAGCCACTGTAGAAAGGCCGCCGGCCTGGATAAACCAGCAACTCTGGTCATGATTGTTTGTAGAATCCAAACTATCCCGACCTATTGAGGCGTGAAATGGACCGTTTCGATGCGATGCAGGCCTTCGTCCGAGTGGTGGAAACCGGCAGTTTCACCAAGGCGGCAGCCACCCTGCACATGAGCAAGACCAGCGTGACGCAGCTCGTCCAGCAACTGGAAGCAAGGCTGCGCGTGCGCCTGCTCAATCGCACCACACGCAAGGTCAACATCACCGCCGATGGCGCGGCCTACTATGAACGCGTGATCCGGCTGCTGGCCGATATGGACGATGCCGAGACCAGCTTGTCCAGCGCATCGACCGCACCCCGCGGCCGATTGCGAGTGGACGTGCCCAGCCCGCTGGCGCGCATGGTACTGATACCCGCCTTGCCAGGCTTCTATGCGCGCTACCCGGAAATCCAGCTGACCATGGGCGTGAGCGATCGCATCATCGACATCATTGGCGAGAACATCGACTGCGTAGTCCGTGGCGGCGAGATCACCGATCAGTCCCTGGTGGCACGGCATGTGGGGGACCTCAAGCTCGGCATCTATGCCACGCCAGGCTACCTGCAGCGCTTCGGCAAGCCGGCGCATCCGCGTGAGCTGGAAGATGGCCGGCACAGTACGGTCGGCTTTCTGTGGTCGCGTACAGGCAAAGCCTTGCCCTACACCCTGCAGCGCGGCGAAGAGATCATCGAGGTCCAAGGCCGCCCGTTGTTGATCACCGACGATGGCAATGCCTACCTTGCCGCAGGGCTGGCGGGCCTGGGCGTGCTTTGGCTACCGCAGTACATGGCCAAACCGCACCTTGCCAGCGGCGAGCTGCTGCCGCTGTTCGAGGAATGGCAGATGGAACCGATGCCGATGTATCTGGCATTCCCGCCCAACCGTCATGTCAGCACCAAGGTGCGGGTGTTTATCGATTGGGTCATAGAATTGATGGCCGAACATGCACCGGTCGTTGCGAGGGGTTGATGCTAAAGGGTCGTTCGGCCAGGGATGCCCCAACGTAGTTTGCATTCAGCTGTTGCGGGCGCGCAGTACCTGAGTCTGCGCCTGGCCCAGGCGGTACTGGTTGTCGCCGCTGCGCTTGGCCTCGTACATCGCCAGATCGGCGACATGGATCAGTTGGTCGCGCGTCTGCGCGTGATCGGGGAAGAGGGCGATGCCCAGGCTGACCCCGACTACCTGCTGCGTGTTACCCAGACTGATGGGAGCGTCCAGCGAGGCCAGCAATCTCTGCGCGATCATCCCGGCCTCGTCTTCGGGGGAACGTTCGGCCGATAGACCTTCGAACACGGTGACAAACTCGTCGCCGCCCAGCCGCGCCACACTGTCCGAGTTGCGCAGCGTTTCGTACAGGCGGGTCGCGGTGGTCTTCAAGACCTGATCGCCGGCCGCGTGGCCAAGGTTGTCGTTGATCGCCTTGAAACCGTTGAGGTCGATGAATACCAGTGCAACCCGGTTGTGGTTGTGCCGGGCCAAAGCCAGGGCACTTTCCAGGCGTTCCTCGAACGTTAAACGGTTGGGGAGGCCGGTCAGCGGGTCATGGTGGGCTAGCCGGTGCAATTGATGAGCCCATGCTTTCTCCTCGGTGATATCACGCACCACGCCCATCATCTTGATGGGCGTGCCAAGTGCATCCTTGATCACGTTTCCGGTCTCGCGCAGCCAGCGCAGCGTACCGTCCGGCCAGACCACCCGATATTCTTCGTCGTGGTTCTCGCCGGTTTCGATGCAGCGTAATTCGCCGGCGCGCACACCGGCCCGATCGTCCGGATGAACCGCATTGCAGAACAGCTCGTAGCTGGGTGTCACTTCATCGACCGAATAGCCGAACATGCCGAAAATGGCGTCGGACCAGTACAGGCGGTTGGTGTCGATGTCCCAGTCCCAGGTGCCGATTCGGGCGAAATACTGGCTGCGCTGAAAGCGTTCGGCCTCGACCAGCACCGGACGGATCAACAGCCATTGCGTTGCATGGGTCGTGCTTTGCTGGCTGTGCTGGCTGATGTGCAACGCGCGTGGTTGGCCATCGTCACCCGTGACCTGCACCGTGCCGGCGGGCGCGGTCAACGGAGGCAAGCGTTCTCGCAGGTGCAGACCCAGCAGTGGAGTACGGGCACAACCGAGCAATTCGGCGGCGGCCGGGTTATGCCAACGCACTCGGCCATTGCGGGCCAGTTGCAATACGCCCACGTCCAAATCCGCTAGCAGCGCACAGTGTTCCTGGCGTTGGCGGTGGAGTACCCACAGTAGGGTCAGGGAGGGTAGGGCGGCGAGCAGGACGAACAGGGCAATCATCGGGCACCGACCAATCCGGGGGGCTAAGCAATGGGGGTATTATGCATATCTTTTGATGGCAGTTTGCCCATAAACGCGGTCAACCCTCATATTTGCTGCTTGGTATGGATCATTCGAGCACGGTGTGAGCTGGGGGAGGTGGGAAGCAGTAGCAGGTTGCGATAGGCTGCTTTCCGCCATAAGCGGCCGGTCGAGTGAAGTGCTACCACACACCATCGGCACCCTAACTGTTGGAGCTACGCTGGCTGTAGATGGTAAAAATACACCACTCAAAAACCTATAAATAATTGAATTCGTCAATATCAACATCTACGACCTTATTAACTTCTATACAATTAACTGAGAGAAAATGGTTGGCATTGATAGTTAATCTGATAATTTTAGGGGGCGCACTCCGGAAGTGTGGCAATATTTTACTTAGAGAGTTACACAATTGAGATGCCAGTTATTGCGCCTCTGCTTGTCTCTAAACAACTGTTGCCATAAGTCCAGAGAGAGTGTATGGTTCAGAGGTTTTAGTTTGCAATTGAGCCGTAGTATTTATAATCTTACGCACGAAAGGAGTCGACTGTGGCATTTGAAGAAGAGTTTGATATAGGTCTAGATGAGCAGCAAGAGTCGGAAAGCGACCTGGCTTTAAGTTCCGCCTCTGTCAGTGATGCAGTGTTATTCAATACTGACTGGACAGTAGAGACGATATTCAGGCAGATCGAGAAGGGCAATATAAATTTAGATCCTAAGTTCCAGCGTAGAGAAGCGTGGAGCAATGAAAGAAAAAGCAAACTAATTGAATCAATATTGTGCAACTATCCAATTCCCAACGTAGTCCTAGCAGAAGACAAGCAACGCAAAGGTAAGTACATAGTAATTGATGGCAAGCAGCGTCTTACCGCTATTTTTGGTTTTTTTGGTAATGAAAATACGCTTGAGAAGCTTTCAGTTCGCTCAGATTTGAATGGTGTAAAGTTTGAGGATTTACAAAATCTCAATGGCGATGATGTAAGCACATTAGAAAACTATCCAATTCGTACGATCATCATAAGAAACTGGCTTGACGAAGACTATCTTTACTCGGTCTTCTATCGCCTCAACAGTGGTAGCCTTCCTCTTTCTCCTCAAGAATTACGCAAGGCATTACATGGCGGAAAACTGTTGGAGGTGATTGATGATTACATAAACAATAGTATGCCATTTAAGACTATTTTTGGGGCCAAACCTGACCCACGTATGCGGGATGTAGAGATAGTCCTGCGTTTTGTTGCTTTCGACCTTTTTTATGAAAAGTATGATGGCAACCTAAAACGCTTTCTTGATAACACCGTTACCAGTTTTGATGCCGACTGGGGCCAGCAAGAGCGCTTGGCAACAGAGAGCTTGCAGCGATTTGATAATGCGCTTATACGGACGTTCGAGATATTTGGAGAGAATGCATTTAAGAAATGGAACGGAGAAAAGTACGAGCGTCGTGCTAACCGTGCTGTTATTGATATTATGAGCAGATTTTTCTCTCATGTGATGCAACCACTTTCAGATACTCAGCGTTCGTCCCTTGAGGAGGCTTTTAAGGCGGAATGTGCTGAGAATGAGCAATTTAGGAACTCTATCGAACGCACCACAAAAACACCTACAGCTGTTAGAGTTCGGCACATGGTGTGGGGGGAGGCTGTAGCCAAGATTCTAGATAAAACTCTAGACGTGCAAGACATGAGGATCGTTTAAATGTCTTGCTCTACGTATTTTATGCATCTTGAGCGGCGGTGTAATGAGTTAATCAGGAAATACGTGCAACCTATTATTGATGCAGAAGCCTCCGCCCTAGCTGCGAGCGAGGCACTTCCAATGCCCGACTACGATAGTATTGCCTCCTTCCGATTACTGGTGCACGCAGAACTAGAAGGTTACTTTGAGGATAAAGCTAAAAGTGAGATCGACCAATTAGCTAAAGAGTTTTTAGGAAGTAAATACATTAATAGCAAAATTGCTTCGCTTATCACGCTTTATTTATGGAGAAGGCAGCTGCCTTGCAGTTGGAATGGCACCGAAAAATATGATTCGGATTTTAAGAGTCTAGCTCAAGATGCTCTTGGGTTTGGGCGAAACTTTATTAAGGAAAATAACGGAATTAAAGAAAACTCAATCTATACTTTATCTGCAATTATAGGGTTATATCAGCATGAAATTGATGAGGTCTTAGTTGAGGAGCTGAATACTTTTGGGAAAAAACGGGGGGCGGTCGCACATAAGAGTTGGATCTATAATACGCGAACCTTTGATTCGGCAGAAACTGAAAAAAATAATGTTGTCAGTATTATTTCGCTGATTCGCAACAACTATGAAAATACTGCCGCACCCCCAACTTCTACAGCTAGCCAAAGTGTGGTGGCGGTCTAATATCGCAGATGGATGCGTCGGTAATGGTCTGCTGAGGCCGATTGCTACTCCTTGTAAAAGGCAGCAATTTGCTTATAACTGCCGGTTACGGCAGGTCGCTTTTGGCCGGTAGCGGTAAGTCGCAACCGACTGCTATCGGCCAGAAGCGATCTCTCATAGGCCAGTTTTAGCTCAGATCTTACGCATACTGGTTTTCTAAATTAGGGGCGATTCAATCGCAGAAAATCGTCAATGGTAAATGATTTCTGTACTGCTTGAGCCTTGAGGAAGGCTGGAAGGAGCACTGAAAACTCTGCGCGGTGCGATTGAAAATCAAAGGACAGTGACATGTCTAGACCTCAATGCTGAGTTGCACCTGGAGGACCGAAACACGCTTTCTGCGGTGGAGAAATGGTGGCGAAGGCTTCGCGCATCAGGTGCGGTATTCTTCAATTTGCAGCGGTACTCAGGCCGGTCAGCATCGCTACCCTAGGGGTAGAATTATGCGGATTGCCTGGTCGACGTCGCGCTTTCGAGCGCCTCGCAAGATGTGCCGATGGTAGTGATGCTGGGCGCTGGGAATGGGCAATACATGCCAAAACAACAGGATGATGGGTTCGTAAAATGAGCAAAGTCGATGGTACGCCCGGCTATAAAAAGGAAAGCTTCAATTGCCCGCGCTGTGGTGCATTTGCTGGTATGAAATGGACCAACTTACTGTTGAATAGCAATGAGTACGCATCTGTATCATTCTCGATCTGTTCCGCTTGCAGAGATCCAAGTATTTGGATTACTGATGAAGGTGGCGGCAGGCATGGCCTCACGCCTGGAATGCCAATGGAAGGGCACCTAGGAAGCAGGATAAAATTGATATTCCCTTCGGAGTGCACAGCACCCAGAGCGGAAGAGGATATGCCTGAGGGCATCAAAGCAGATTATGAAGAAGCCAGATTAGTTTTCAGCCACTCTCCTCGCGCTGCGGCTGCTCTGTTGCGATTGTGTGTGCAAAAACTTTGTGAGGAGCTTCTAGGTAAACCAGGCAAAATCCACAATCAAATTGGTGAGCTTGTCGAGTTGGGATTGCCTAGCCGGCTGTTGAAGGCGTTCGATACAATCCGTATCTTCGGAAACGAGTCGGTACATCCAGGAATCGTCAATTTGAATGACAGTCCAGAGGTCGCGCTAGCGCTTTTTACCCTGCTGAACATGGCAGTTCGACACTGCATTACAGAAGAGAAAGAGCTAGAGGCCATACGTGCGTTAACACCAGTACATAAGCGGCGCGACATCTAGGCAATGACCCGTGGTCTGCGTCAGGTTAGCGTATATGTGCCCGCATTGGAAAATACTTTCAGGAAGGAGAGGAATTATGAGAGGCAGTACAACGGATGAGCATGACCGCTTTGTGGCTTTTAATGATCAGCTAAAAAAACTAGCAGAAAGCGAGCCTTTGAAAGAAATAGATAGGAAATCGCCTCAATCTTTGCAGGTTATGAACTTTCATCTGATATTTGAGTTTCTTATTGAGCAATGGATAAATTTCAAGCTAAACAAAGGGGTGTCATTGTTTTCTGGAATAGAAAAAATAGGATTTAATAATAAGCTGTATATTGCGAAAAATATCGGGCTGCCCAAAGAAATATTCAAAGCACTTGATACTGTAAATCGTGAGCGAAACAGCTTTGCTCACAACATATTCAAGAAAACTATTGCGCGTGCTAAAATTAATGAAATAGCAGAGCTTGCAGACAGCATTCAGGCGACAGGCGGAGAGTTTAATCGACTTGGAGTCTATATTGAAGGAAGTTTATTTTACGCCAAAAATATCGAATGTGAAAATACGTTATTAAATCTTGCATTGACTGCTTTGAAAGACAAGATTAGAAACTACGTATTTATAGATATTTACCACGAAACCTCACATCCGATATGAAATGGGCGAGGACTAAAGCGCTTTTATAATGTCTCAACGCGTAGCCCACTCCTCTCTACTGTGTTGTAAGCGGGCCAGCGGAGGCAGCATTAATTTATCTTCTTCCAAGCCGAAGGGCTATGGCGAATCGTATCATGCGAATGCTCGCTTTCGTCCCAGGGTGCCCTTTGGATAAGCGCACCCTAGGACGAAAACTGACTGCCTAGAGCATCACCATAATCCGGTGTTACTCTTCTGTACAGAAACCCTAATCTTCCGAGCCGGTACAGAAACCCAAATGTCTGTATAGAAAGATTATTCCTTGTACTATCGAATTTTTAATCTAACTCTATTTCAGCGGCTTTCTATAGGACTTGGGAGCTATCGCTGGATCATCAGCCTGTGCTCATCCCGGATGTGATGAATTAAAGCTAAAGTGGCATCAGTAAAGTTCTTGAACCCTGCTTTTTTAACATTGCTAATTTTCTCAAACTCGCTTGTTGGCAACCCCTTCACTCTGTCACCCAGCCGATGAAGGTTGAATGTTTGGGTCGGAGTCGCGTAAAAGTAATCATATGAATCGAAGATCTCCTCATCAATTACGATAATCGCTTCTAACCAACTATAATAAAAGCCTTTAAGCGTATCTGAGAGCAATGAGGGCTCCGCAGTTTCTTGGAAACGAGCTAAATCATCAAAAAACTGAACGAAGTAGCCAGAGAAAGATATTGGCGGTATGCAAGAGTTAGCTGCTTCAACTAAAGCGCGAAAGTCAATTTCCTTATAAAGATTTTTGCAAAAGTTTTTGTCATTCGAAAATTGCTGGTCAGTAAAAATCCCTAATTCCTCTCTTAAGTGCGAATTTTCGGGCTTGCACACATGAGCTGCAATGTCATCACCGCTGATGACCTTAGACTTAATCCCTGAGCTATATGACTCCAAGGTCTTTTTTTGCTTAGCCTGAAGAATTTGACCAGTAACGAATGTAAAATGCTTGGCGCCTTTAGCTAGAGCTTTGTCAAAATCTGAATTATATTTTTTCCGAATGGAAGAAAAGCTTTTCTGTTCCATGGTCGGAAAATAGCAGGCGACAAAATGCCTGTCACTTTCATTTTCAAGGTCTCTTCCGCCATCAGGCCCGCCTAGCGGAGACCTATTTTTAAAGCTTCCATAGCCAACTGAAGCCAAATACATGTTCGTAAACAACTCAGCCTTGACATTTCCTAAATGCCACATAGTTAGCAGGGACGTAATTGATTGCCGGCTACTCATGAATCCTCCTTAAACCACAACTTTATTTCCATAAAGTACGAAAGGCAGCTACACGGCTTACCCTCGCCTTATCTCAAAGCACTGATGTCTGTACCTCTGACTTCGAGGGATGCGCCCAAGCCACAAGCAAACCACGGATTGGAGAACTTTGCCAAGACCAATGGGCTTCTGAAACAAGCGATCTGTTGATGCTTTCACTGCGGAGAAGCGTCATGGAGAACCACGTGCACGATCTGTATCGCTAAAAAATTTTACAAGCAGCTTGCCTGACCGTTCATGGCAACATGATTGAATCGACTCTGATTAGGTTAATACTTTCAAGCGTCTGCTCTTGGCCGAAAGTAGCCATTCATTAGCATCCGTTTTTAACCATTTCCTCCCAACCATCAGAAGGTCGAAATCGCTAAATCTCGCGCTCTCAGCAATCCCCCTCGTTAAAAGAGCACTCAACAACCCAGCATAATTATCGCCATTCTCTTATGACCAACTGGTTCCCACCGTGAACAAAACCCCCTGACGTGTCGATATCAGACATGACCACGACGCAATCAGGCTACTCAGTCAGCGCACGGGCCAAGTACTGTGAAGTGTCTTTCCACCAAACCGACCACATCATGACGATGGGTCCGATAAGAACTGCGGCGGTTGTACGGGCCTCTTTCGGGAAGCTCATCAGGCAGCGATAGTCATCGTTAACTGACTCCACTCGCCAAATGTCGATCAGCAGAGAATAAAAAAACCAATGATCAGCCCGAACTCAATGGATTCGAGTAGCCAATTGGCGCAGGGCTTCAAGCCTCGTCATGTCACCATGTTGTCCATCGCCGGAATCATCGGCGCCGGGTTGTTCGTGGGCTCCGGCCATGCCATTGCGGCGGCGGGCCCGGCGGTGCTGCTGGCTTATCTCTTCTCGGGGCTGCTCGTGGTGCTGGTCATGCGCATGCTCGGCGAAATGGCGGTGGCCAATCCGGACACCGGTTCGTTCTCCACCTATGCCGACCAAGCCATCGGGCGCTGGGCCGGTTTCACCATTGGCTGGCTTTACTGGTGGTTCTGGGTTCTGGTGATTCCTATCGAAGCGCTGGCGGCAGGGCATGTGTTGAACCAATGGTTTGCACAGGTAGATGCCTGGCTGTTCGCGTTGGGGTCGATCATTGCGCTGGTGGTGACCAACCTGTTCAGCGTGTCCAAGTATGGTGAGTTCGAGTTCTGGTTCGCCATGGCCAAGGTGGTGGCGATCATCGGGTTTATCGGTGTCGGCTTTGCGGTGTTGATGGGCTGGGTGCCCGATCACGAGGTCAGTGGGCTGAGCGGCCTGATGGCCGAGCACGGCGGGTTTGCGCCCAACGGCCTGTCGGCAGTGGTCGGCGCTTTCATCACTATCATGTTCAGCTTTATCGGTACCGAAGCGGTGACCATTGCGGCAGCCGAATCGAATAACCCGGCGCAGAATATCGCCAAGGCCACGCGCTCGGTGATCTGGCGTATCGGCGTGTTTTACCTGCTCTCAATCTTCGTGGTCATCTCCGTAGTGCCCTGGAATGACCCGCTGCTGGCCTCGGTAGGTTCTTATCAGCGCGCCCTGGAAATCATGAACATCCCCCATGCCAAGTTCATGGTCGACGTCGTCGTGCTGATTGCCGTGGCCAGTTGCATGAACTCCTCGATCTACATCGCCTCGCGCATGTTGTATTCGCTGGGGCGTCGTGGCGATGCGCCCAAAGCCCTGAAGGCGACTTCTGCGGCAGGCGTGCCGCGTGCAGCGGTGATTGCCAGTACCGTGCTCGGTGCGTCGATCACCGTGTGGAGCTATTTCATGCCTGCCGGGCTATTCGAGTTCCTGCTGGCCAGTTCCGGCGCGATTGCCTTGCTGGTGTACCTGGCGATTGCAGTCTCGCAGTTGCGTATGCGCCGTCTATTACGTCAGCGCAATGTCGAGCTGACGTTCCGCATGTGGCTGTTTCCATGGCTGACGTGGCTGGTCATCGTGTTCATCTGCGCAGCGCTGGCGGTGATGATGCTCACCCCGGAGCACCGTACCGAAGTCACCACTACCATTGGCTTGGCTCTGGCGATTTCTTTTATCGGCCTGATGACGTCGCGTCAGCCTGCGCCGGCAGCCAGGGTTACGTCGGCAGGATAGGGCGTTTGCATCGAACCCGAGCCTCCGTCAGCGTTGCATAACGCTAAGTTCGCCGTTGCGCGAGTCAGATCGGTGTTTGCTGTGATACCCGGTAAGCGTCCGGAAAAGTCACTTACCATCGCTCCTATCAGAACGTGTTGCGTTATCCGACCTTGACTGTTCGTCATAGCGTTTGCGCGCCTCGTTAAAACCTTCCGACTGTTCAATGACCCACGTCCAGAGTGGAATCATCTGCACCAATAACCCCATTCCAAGTTCGGTCAGCGCGTACTCGACCCGCAAGGGTTTCTCGCCAAAGTCGTGACGGGAGATCAGCCCATCGCGCTCCAGTTGACGCAACGTGTGAGTGAGCATGCGTTGAGTGACGCCATCCAATCGGCGACGTAACTCCGCGTGGCGCAAGGGGCTGGTCACACCTAGCGCATGCACCACTCCCAGTGACCATCGGTTACCGGAATGACTGAGGATATCGCGCTTAAGACCATCCTCGTCCGCGCTGAGGGCGCGACAGGCATCCTGTGAAAGCCGCACGATTTCCTGAGCGTCCAGACCACTCGGTATCACCGATGTACCTACTTTTTGCGCATCTAGGTCCATGACAAGATTCCTGGCTCCAAGTCAAATATGCCAAACAGAGGTTTACCATGCAGGCTGCTATTTCAAACGTCAAACAACGTGTTCTGGTGTTGGGGGCCGGCGAACTGGGGCTTGCCGTGCTGCAAGGACTGGCCGCCCGATCAGCCGAATTGGCGAGCATCAGTGTGCTGCTGCGCCAAGCCACCGTGCAGAACTCGTCCGTGGAGAAACGTCAGGAAATCCACACCATCGGGATGCTAGGGGTCACCGTTGAGACCGCCGACATCACCGATGCCTCCGTGGAGGAACTTGCTGCGGTGCTGGGACGCTTCGATACGGTGATCAGTTGTATCGGGTTTGCGGCGGGCCGTGGCACTCAGCGTAAACTGACTGAAGCCGCGCTCATGTCGGGTGTGAAACGCTACATTCCATGGCAGTTCGGCGTTGACTACGACTTGATTGGTCGTGGCAGCCCTCAAGACCTGTTCGACGAGCAACTGGATGTACGCGACCTGTTACGTGCTCAAGCCCGGACTGAATGGGTGATTATCTCCACCGGTATGTTCACCAGCTTCCTGTTCGATCCCGCTTTCGGGGTCGTTGACCTGACCGCTGGACAGGTCAATGCGTTGGGCAGCTTTGACACGCTGGTTACGGTGACAACACCGCAAGACATCGGCACGCTCACCGCTGCCATCGTTCTGCATAACCCGCGCCTTATCAATCAAGTCGTATATACCGCTGGTGACACGCTTAGCTACGGCGCTCTGGCTGATCTGGTTGAACGCGTCATCGGACGGAAAGTCGAGCGCCGAGAGCTGAGCGTGCAGCACTTGTTGGCAGACCTTGCAGAAAAGCCTGACGATAATCTACGAAAATATCGGGCAGTTTTCTCGATGGGCCGAGGTGTGGCGTGGGACGTAAAGAGGGCATTCAACGCAATCCAGGGATTACCTGTGACCAACGCAGAACAATGGGCGCAAGCTAATTTGCGTCATGGCTAGGGACGGCAGATGTGTTGGGTTGCTTAACGGACAGCCACTTTTATGGCTGCTGTCGATCGAACGGCTCGCGATCCAGCAGGCAGTCAATGAATGCACCGAGGGCAGCCGGTCTGTGCCGCCTGTTCGAGTAGTAGAGAAACAGCCCCGGACGTGTGATCGACCAGTCTGCAAGCACCTGAACCAGCTTTCCTTGGGCCAACAGCTCACCCACGCCATCTTGCTCAAAATGGTAGGCAATGCCGAGGCCTTGTACCGCCGCAGCAACGCCGATATCAGGGTGATTGGTGACGACAGGGCCATCCACCGCGATCTCGAACGACTGCCCCCGTTTCTTGAACTCCCAGCGATAAGGTTTGCCGTCTGACTGAAGCCGCCAATTGATGCACGCATGTTCGTGCAAGTCGACGGGGGAGTGGGGTGTGCCTCGATGCGCGAGGTAATCGGGAGACGCCACGGCCATCATCTTCAAGTCGGGGGTGAGCCGAACGGCAACCATGTCTTTTTCAAGCTGCCCACCGACGCGGATGCCCGCGTCAAAGCGGCCGGCGACGATGTCTGCCAGCGTATCGTCAACCACGATATCGAGTACTACGTCAGGGTGCGCATGCTGGAAGCGTGACAGCCTGGGGGCAATGATGGTCCTCGCTGCGATCCCCAGCGTGTTGATGCGCAACGTGCCACTCATCTGACCTGTGGTTTCGCTGGCTTGGGCCACGGCCACGGCGATCTCTCGGAACATCGGGGCTATACGCGAGTAGAGTTGCTCGCCACTCGCCGAGGGCGCGACGCTTCGAGTCGTGCGGTTCAGCAGGCGTGCGCCGATACGGTCTTCGAGCTGTCGGATGGTCTGGCTGAGTGCAGAGGGCGACAGGCCCAGGTGCTCTGCGGCCCTTGCGAAGCTTTTACGCTCCACTACGGCGACAAAGGCCTTTAGCTCAGCAAATTCTGATCCGCGCATTATGCATTGTTCTCTAAATAGCCAATGCTGATTTTGGAGGATTCTTGAAAGGATCACCAGGGCACATCCTATGAGCCATCCCAATCAAGGAGTCCCTCATGTCAGTGCTTACTCTTCCAGATCCCATCGCCGCGTATTTCGCCGCGGATCGCCAAGGCCCCGATGCCGTCGCTCGCTGTTTCACGTTGCAGGGCGTGGTCAGAGACAAGGGGCAGACCCACACCGGCCGCGATGCCATCGCGGCATGGAAGGCCGAGGCATCAACCCTTTACACCTGCACCACGGAGCCTTTCTTGATTGAACAGAGGGGTGATGTGATTGCTGTTCACAGCCACGTGGCCGGCAATTTTTCAGGCAGCCCGATTGATCTCAAGTTCTTGTTCCGTCTTGAACAGGGTCTGATTGCAAGCCTGGAGGTTACCCTATGAGCCTGGATCTTCGGCTTAACGCGCTACGGGCGGTGGTTACCGGCGGCACGAAGGGCCTTGGCGCCGCCGTTGTACAAAGCCTGGTGGAGGCCGGTGCACGCGTGGCGACATCAGCGCGCGTCATGCCGGCACAAGCGGTGGAGGGTGTCACTTACATCCCGGCGGATCTGACGACGTCCGCAGGCGTGGCGCACCTCGCACAGGCCGTTCTCAAGGAGTGGGGCGGGGTCGATGTGGTGATCAATGTACTCGGGGGTTCAGAGACTCCAGGTGGCGGGTTTGCTGCCCTCACGGATGAACACTGGCTGGCGGAACTGAACTTGAATCTGATGCCCGCAGTCCGTCTTGATCGAGCCCTCTTGCCCGCCATGCTTGCCCAAGGTTCAGGTGTGATCATTCACGTCAGTTCGATCCAGCGCCTGATGCCTCTGCCCGAAGCCACCACCGCCTATGCTGCCGCAAAGGCGGCCCTCACCACGTACAGTAAGTCCCTTGCAAAAGAGGTCATGCCCAAAGGCGTTCGTGTGCTGAGCGTCGCGCCAGGATGGATTGAAACCGAAGCGTCCGTAAGGCTGGCAGAGCGGCTGGCGGCCCAGGCTGGAACAGACTATGAAGGCGGCAAGCGCATTGTCATGACATCGATCGGCGGAATTCCACTCGGCAGGCCAGCCAAGCCTCAAGAGGTGGCCGATCTGATCAGCTTCCTGGCGTCACCACTTGCCGCCTCGATCTCGGGGGCTGAGTACCGTATCGACGGGGGGACCGTGTCTACGCTTTGACCGACGGCCCTGGATCAGGTGAGTAAAGTCGGGAGCATTTAAATGCTTGGGCGGGGTGTGCACCGGCGTTCGCATGTTGGGCCGCGTGGAAATAGCTGGGGCCAGCTGATTTTCAAGGACTTGCTCAACTTCGACTGAAACGACCCGGCCTCGTGGGCCAAGGGCCGTCCCTGCCTGAGCGAGGTCGCCTGCGGCCCACCTCGCTCGCTAAGCCAACTGCGTCGCAAACCGGCCCACCGCATCGACCACTTGCTTGGCTCCGTCCTGAATTTCAACAATCACCTGGCCTGCCTGTGTGGCCAGTTCAAGACCTTGCTCAGCCTGGTTCTTGCTGTTTGCCATCTCCGCGACGGTCTCATCCACCAGCTTCTGGTTTTGCAAGACGACCGAGGCGATTTCTTCCGTGGCCGTGCTGGTGCGTCCAGCCAGTTGGCGAACTTCATCCGCCACCACCGCAAAACCTCGCCCTTGCTCACCTGCGCGAGCCGCTTCAATCGCAGCATTCAACGCCAGAAGATTGGTTTGCTGGGCGATGCTGCTGATCGTCTGGATAATCGAGCTGATCAACAGTGACTGTTTGCCAAGCGCTTCGACTCCCCCAGACGCAGCCTGCATATCAACGGCGATTTTACGCATGGTGTGCATCGTGTCGTTGACCACGACTGCGCCCCTTTGAGCGCTGACATCCGTTTGCTGAGATATTTCAAATGCGGTCTGGGCCGCTCCGCTGACTTCCTCTTCACGGGCGACCTGATCGGTCACCACCGTGGCAAATTTCACCACTTTGCAAAGGTTGCCTTCGGTGTCGTAAACCGGGTTGTAGGTGGCTTCCAACCATACGGTTTGGCCGTGACTGTCTAAACGTTCAAACCGGCCGGCCACAAATTCACCCCGGTTCAACGTTGACCAGAAATCCTTGTAGGCCTGGGACGAAGTTTCCTCTGGTTTACAGAAAATACGGTGATGGCTGCCTTTTGCTTGTGCCAGGCTGTAGCCCATCGCCTGTAGAAACCGCTCATTGGCCGTGAGCACATGCCCGGAAAGATCGAACTCGATCACTGCCGTCGAGCGAAGCAATGCCTCAATGAAAGAGGCGTTTTCCGATGCTTTTTCTACGCGGGAGGTAATGTTCGTGGCGTAGCACGTGATGTGGCTCAACTGGCCGCTCTCATCCGTGATCGGCTGCCAGTGGGCATGAATCCACACTAACGAGCCATTTGCATGCAGGTACCGGTACTCGTCGGTGATGGACTTGCCTGCGGCTACCGCCGCTCGAAAGTTATGAAAGCATGGCAGCTTGGAAACGTACTGCGGCACGATCTCGGCCATGGGACGGCCTGTCAGCCGGTCCGGGGTATAGCCCAACGCATTGGCAAAGTTTTCGTTGCAGGCCGTAATTTTGAAGGTGGAATCGATACTTAGCCTCAGCATTTCACGGTTCAAACCATCGCGCAGTTGGCGCAGCTCCGACAGCTCGCTTGCCTGCGCTTCAAGCTGCTTCTTGAACTTGTTGTTGAACATGGGAAACCGCCTCTTGAGTGATACCAATCCTATCGGCCTATCAAGGTGCATATTGAGGCCATCCATGGGAAAAACGGATTCAGATGAACACAGCGTAGTTGAGCAAAATTTTTGTGAAAGTCCGAAATTGCGTAAGCCGATCCCCCGTGTCCTGGCCGTGACGAGAAACAGCTGCCAGACCACTATTGTTTACGGGGATCATTCAGCGATGACTGCTTGCCAATAGCGTCCAGGCGTAATGCCCGTATAGCGTGTAAAGGCAACACTGAAGGCGCTCACGGAGCTGTAGCCGACCCGTTGCGCGATTTCGGCAATGCTGTCGTCTCGTGTACGCAGCAGGTTTTTGGCCAGGGCCATTCGCCACTTCAGCAGATAGGTCATGGGGGCCATGCCCATCGCTTGTTTGAAGCGCTCAAAGAAGGTGGAGCGGGAGAGGGCCGCTTCTCGGGCCAGTTGCACCACTGTCCATGGCTGGTTCGGGCGCTCATGAATTCGGCGTATTGCCACCGCCAGACGTTCGTCCGCGAGCCCGCGCAACAGGCCGGCGGGTGCGGTTTCGGTGGTGGTAGAACGCAGGGCTTCGATGAACAGCACTTCAAGCAGGTGTGCCAGGATGACATCCCGCCCCGGGCGCTGCCCACGCGCTTCCTCGGTGAGCAGTTCCACCAGCACGGTCAGTCGGCGTTCGCCGCGAACGTGGATCAGTTGGGGCAGCAGGGTTATCAGTAACTCAGCGTCCGGCGAGCCGAAGGTGCAGTGGCCTACCAGTAATTGAACGTCGGCCGCAATATCGGGTGTACCCACCAGGATGTGCCGCGGCCGCAACTCTACAGGCACGCTATCGGCGTCTTCGGCGGCCAGCGGCTCGACACTCATCATCGTGAAATCGTAGGCGGCTGGGATCAGCACAAAGTCGCCAGCTTGCAAACTCAGGGCCGGATTCCCGGCCACTGAAAGCCTGCAACCCCCTTCGAGAATCGCGCAGTAAAAGGGTTGCCCGTACACCGAGCGTCGAACTCGCCAAGCGCCGGCACCGGTGACGACCTTGGATAGCGAGGCACCGGGTTGCAGCAGGGTGACGACTTCGGTGAGCGGGTCGAACATCTCGGACTCCTGCGAAAAATTCGCGGACTGGCGATGATATTAAGTCCGACCACGACAGCCTATCGTTGCAGTTCTGTCAATCAACGAATGGAAACTTTCATGAAGACTGTGCTGATTACCGGCTGCTCCTCCGGCTTTGGTCTGGCCACTGCGCAATATTTTCTCGAGCGTGACTGGAAGGTCATCGCGACGATGCGCAACCCGAACGAAAAACTCTTGGAGGCCTCCGAGCATTTGCGCGTGCTGCCCCTGGACGTCACAGACCCCGGCAGCATTCAACAGGTCGTAGAGGCTGCCGGCCCCATCGATGTGCTGGTCAACAATGCCGGTATCGGTTTGCTCGGGGCCCTTGAAGGCATCTCGATGCAAGCGATTCGTGGCATTTTTGAAACCAACACCTTTGGCACCATGGCGATGACTCAAGCGGTGCTACCGCAGTTTCGGCAACGTAAGTCCGGGGTTGTGGTCAATGTCACCTCAAGCGTCACAATGAAGTCGTTACCCCTGCTAAGCGTGTATACCGCCAGCAAGGCTGCGGTGAATGCCTTCACCGAGTCTCTGGCGCTGGAGCTTGAACCGTTCAATGTTCGGATGAGCCTGGTGCTGCCGGGGCGGGCTCCCACGACAGACTTCGGTAAAAATGCGCAACCGCGAATGCAAGGAAGCATCCCAGAGGCATACTCCGATCTGGCGCAGCGGGTGTTTACCGAGTGGTCGCAATCCACTGTCGTCACTGAGGTCCAAGACGTCACCGAAGCGATATGGCGTGCAGCGAACGACCCCACCTCACCGATGCGCATCGCTGCTGGAGCCGATGCCATTGCGCTGGAGCGTTAGCGCAGGTCCTCTGCATAAGATTGAAAAAACCGAAGTTCATGTTCAAGCCCCTGCTGCGGTTAATGGCTTCAAGGTTTGAGGCTCGGGGGATTGCCGCGAGATAGCCATTGTTGCAACCTCATCGTTCATTTTGGTGCGGGGGTGAGACATGGACTGGAGTGACCTGCGGATCTTCCTGGCGATTGCCCGCAGCAGCTCGCTGGGTGGCGCCGCCAGGCAGTTGGGGGTCAGTCACCCGACGGTCGGGCGGCGCTTGCAGGTGCTTGAGCAAACCTGTGGGCAAGCGCTTTTCCTGCGCACGGCCCAAGGGCTGGTGCTGACGGACAGTGGCGAGAAGATTCTCAGTCTGGCCCAGGACATGGAGCACAGCGCCCTGGCGATCGAGCGTCGGCTGGCGGGGCAGGACGATCAACCGGAAGGTCTGTTGCGCATATCCTCCGCCGACTGGTTTGCCTGCCATGTGTTGTCGCCGGTCCTGAGCGAACTGGTGCAGCGGTATCCTTTGATCGTTCCCGAAGTGATCGCCGGGCATCGGCTGTTCGACCTTGCCCGCCGGGATGCCGACATTGCTTTCCGGATCGTGCCCTTCACCGAACCCGACATCGTCCATCGCAAGCTGACAACCCTGCCGTACGGGCTCTACGCCGCCTTGCAGGCCCCGGCGCCGCATCCGGACGGCGAGGGCCTGGGCCTGATCCTTATGAACCTCGCCCAGGCCCATTACCCGGACGTGCAATGGCTGCAGCAACGCTATCCGCTGGCTCACACCGTGTTCACCAGCAGCAGCCGCACGGTTCAGGCGCAGATGTGCGCCAGGGGGCTTGGCGTTGCCGTATTGCCCCGCGTGCTCGGCGATTCGGTGCCGGGGCTGCGCCTGCTGGACGAAGACCAGCCACCGCCAGGGCGGGACATCTGGATGGGGTATCACCAGGACATGCGCCAGATGGACCGGCTACGCGCGCTGGCCGACCTGGCGTCCAGCATGATCGGCGCGGGCTAGCGCCGAAGCGCCTCAGCTCGAACCAACAGCTGACGCCTGCGTGCCCTGCGCTGGCTGGCGTGCCAACGTCAGGCTCAACGCAGCCCCCACGGCCAGGCAGGCGGCGATGCACAGTACCGAGACCGTGAAGGCGTGGGTGATGCTGGCCGCCGTTGCCGGTTCCCCCAGCAAGGTATAAAAAATGCCGCCGATCAGGGCGACGCTCAGCGATGTACTGATTTGCAACGTGGCACTGGTGATGCCGGCAATCATCCCGGCATACGCCGGCGCGACCCGGCCGGTGACCATGCGCATCAACGTCGGCAGGGCCAGCCCTTGGCCCAGGCCGATCAAGAACAGGATGGCCGCCAGGGACGTGAAGGGCGGGGCGAGGGTGGTCGGCGTCACTGACATGAGCCAGCCCAGCCATAGCAATCCGAATACTTCCAGGCCCATGCCGACGGGGTTCACATAGTCGCCGAGTACGCGCCTGAGTAGCGGCACCGACAGGGGGCCGAGCAGGAAGCCCGCGCCGAACGGAAGGAAGATCAGGCCGGCATGCAGTGCGCTCATTTGCAATGCGCCTTGCAGGTACATCGAAAACATCAGGAAAAATACACCGATTGAGTAGAAGCACAACGCGACCAGTAAGGCGCGGCCCAGGCCCGGCGCCTTGAGTGCGGCGGGGGCGAGGATGGGGTTCCCGCCAGCGAGGTGCAAGCGGGTCTCGTATCGCCAGAACAACACCGCCAGCACTGCGCAAGCGACGAGCGACAGCCAGGCCCACAACGGCCATCCCGCTTCGCGGCCTTCAATCAAGGGCACGACCAGGGCGGTCAGGGTCAGCATCGACAACGCCGTGCCTACCAGGTCCAGCTTGCTCGCGTGCAGCGCTCGGGTTTCTTTGAGCACCGGCATGCCGAATGCAATGACCAGCAACGCGATCGGCAGGTTGACCAGGAATATCGCACGCCACCCCATGCCCCACAGGTCGACCGCAATCAAGACGCCGCCCAGCGCCTGACCGATGACCGACGCCAGACCGAACACGGCCCCATACAGACTCAATGCCAAGGGTCTTTGTGACGCCGGGAAAATCGCCTGCACCGATGCGAGCGCCTGAGGCGCCATCACGGCAGCGGTCACGCCCTGCAAGGCTCGCCCAAGGATCAGGAGCCAGGGCGAAGCTGCCAGGCCGCACATCAGCGACGCGGCGGCGAAGCCCAGCAGGCCGAGGAAGAACATCCGCCCGCGACCGTACAAGTCGCCGAGCCGCCCGCCGGTAATCAGCGTCACGGCATAGAGCGTCGCATAGGAAGAGATCACCAGTTGCTCGGCGGAAGACCCTGTACCCAGGTCCTCCTGTATCGAGGGCAGTGCGACGTTAACGATAAAAAAATCCAGCGGTGGCAAAAACGCACCGACGAGCAAGATAGCGAACATCAACCAGCGCCGCGGCTCGGGCACTTGGATTTCGATTGGGGACATGACAGGCATCCTGTGTGGAAACTCAGGTTTGACGATGAGTAAAACGCCGGGCTCGGTGCGCGCAGGTTTCTCGCCCGCTCGCGCCGAGCCGATGGATGCCAATTTAGGCGATCACTCTGGGGCTTTCGCCTTACAAAACTGCACGGCCATTGTTCATTCGTGTCAGTGCCGCTCTGCTGCGATGAGCCTCACCATGGACAAGGTCGTTTCACGCGACTTCGTTATCAATGACGCAGGAGTCAGACATGTCAGGTAAATTCAGAGAGCAGGTTGCCGTCGTGACCGGCGGGTCCACGGGGATCGGATTTTCCATTGCGCAAGCCTTGATCGCCGAGGGCGCCAAGCGCGTTTACATCACTGGGCGGACAGCGGACACGCTGGAGGCGGCGGTTGCCAGACTCGGCGGCAAAGTTGTCGCGGTGGTTTCCGACGTCTCGCGCCAGACGGATCTGGATGCACTCAAGACGACAATTGAAACACGGGATGACCGGCTGGACGCCGTGTTCGCAAATGCCGGGATCTGTGAGAAAAATCCGCTCGGAGAGACCAGTGAGGTCGCTTACTACGCACTGTTCGACGTGAACGTCAAAGGCGTTTTTTTCAGTGTTCAAACGCTTCTTCCGTTAATGAAAGACGCTTCGTCCATCGTCTTGACCGCTTCGATCTGTTCCAGCAACGGCATGGAAGGGCTGAGCCTGTACAACGCTTCCAAGGCCGCGGTGCGATCCTTTGCACGCACATGGGCCAATGAACTCAAGCACCGCAAAATCCGTGCGAATGTGTTGAGCCCCGGCTTTACCCGTACACCGCTGATGGACAACGGACTGAAAATGAGCGACATCGACATCGCTGCATTGCGGCAGTACGTCGAACAAATCACACCATTGGGCTACATGGCGCAACCTGAAGAAATCGCCAGTGCGGCACTGTTTTTGGCCTCCGACGACGCCAGATACGTGAACGGCGTGGAGTTGATGGTCGACGGTGGTTTGTCGCAAATCTGAAGTCTCATCGAACCTCGTGCGAACCTACTCAGGAGCGGGGACTGGCGTCGGCGCGCACCACCAGCCAGATCCCTGGGGCGCGCGCGATGCAGAAATCGTTTCAACTGTAGGTAAGGGAACTTGCTGTGATTGCCGCCGAACTAACGTAGCTAAATATCTATGAACAACCGGACGCGCTCGCATTCCGCAAGAGAGATCGCATGCTCGAACATCTAGACCTCAATGCGCTGATAGCCGTCTACGGCTACTGGGTCATTTTTATCGGCTGCCTGCTGGAAGGCGAAACCGTTCTGATCCTCGGTGGAATGGCTGCCCATCAGGGCACCTTGCAAACGCTGCATGTGATCGGTTGGGCCACGCTGGGCGGCCTATTGGGTGATCAGTTGCTGTTCTGGACCGGGCGTTATTCCGGTGAGCGCTTGCTGCCGAAACTCAAGCGACATCGCTCTGCAATCGAACGGGTCGAGGGCCTGATCCACCGCCACCCCATGACGTCTGTATTCGCCGTACGCTTTCTCTACGGAATGCGCCTTGTAGGCCCCATGGTGATAGGCGCAAGCGGTCTGGCCCCCTGGCGTTTCGCGCTGATCAATGTGCTGAGTGCGGCGATCTGGGCAACCCTGTTCGTCGGCGCCGGATATTGGGCCGGCGAGGCGTTACAGCATTTGCTGGGTGATTTGAAGCCGTATCGCCTGCCGATCTTTCTCGGGGTGTTGGCACTCGTTATCCTTACGGCGGGAGTGCGGCATTGGCGTCGTCGAGCCAAGGCTCAACGTTGAAGCGGAAAAATTAATTCGTCCGCTTTTTGGCCCCTGAGAGAAAGCACGAACCACTCCCTCTCATCTTCGTCACACCACTGCTGCTTCCATCGTTCTGGAACGCCAGGCATACGCCAACACCATCAGCAACCCCAGAGCAGCCATCGCCGCTCCGGCCAGGGAAATCGCCGGATAACCCAGACCCGCGTTGATTACCGCTCCGCCCAGCGCCGCGCCAATCGCGTTGCCAAAATTGAAGGCGCCAATGTTCACCGCAGAGGCCAGGTTGGGCGCGTCCTTCGCTGCTTCCATGACGCGCATCTGTAGCGGCGGCACCAGAGCGAAACTGGCGATACCCCATACCAGGATGGCCAGAGCCGCCGGCACCGTCCAACGCATCAGCAGGGTAAACGCCAGCAAGACGAGAATCAGAACGCTGAGCGAGACGATCAAGGTGCGATCTATCGAGCGGTCCGCGGCCTTGCCGCCCCACAGATTGCCCAGCGTCAACCCCACGCCAAAAAGCATCAGCATGGCGGTGATATAGGCGGTGGAGCCATGGGTCTCGCTGCTGAGGATCGGCGCGATGTAGGTGAAGACGGTAAACATTGCGCTGGATCCGACTACGGTCAGGGCCAACGCGCCCAGCACCGGACCACGCCCCAGTACCCGAATTTCGGCCATTACACCGCCGCTTTGCGACGTCTTCAGGTTAGGCAGGGCGAACCACAACGCGGCCATGGTCACCACGCCGAGGCCGGTAATTCCCCAGAAAGCGGTGCGCCAACCGAACAGTTCACCAAACCAGGTGGCCATCGGCACACCACCGATGGTCGCCAGGGTCAGGCCCATGAACATCGCCGCAACCGCCCCGGCACGTTTCTCCGGGGTGACCACGCTGGCGGCGACGATGGAGCCAACGCCAAAAAATGCACCATGGTTCAGTGAGGTCACCACCCTGGCGACCATGAGGCTGTAGTAATCGGTGGCCAGCGCTGACATCAGATTACCCAGCGTGAAAATTGCCATGAGCCCGATCAGCAGATAGCGCCGGGGAATCTTGCCGGTGGTCAGGGTCATCAGAGGTGCGCCGAGCAATACGCCCAACGCATAAGCACTGACCAGCAAACCGGCGGCAGGAATGGAAACGCCCAGATCCGCAGCGATACCCGGCAACATGCCCATGGGGGCGAATTCTGTTACGCCGATGCCGAAGGCACCGATGGCGAGCGCGACAAGTGGTGGATTGATATGCATGGAAGGCTCCTTATCTGTGCCGCTAATGCTACGATCCAGTCTTTTTAGGCGGTAGTTGGCATTTTTGGTAATCACCTTTGCGCAGGAGGCACAAGTGGACTTCAACGGTAGGTCAGGTGAAATGAGCGTGTTCACCACCGTGGCGCAGGAAGGCAGCCTGTCGGCCGCCGCACGTGCTCTGGGCCTGACACCCTCGGCAGTCAGTCGGATCATCGCGCGTACCGAGCAACGTCTTGGCACCCGCCTGCTGTTACGCACCACCCGAGCGATCACCTTCACTGCCGAGGGCGAAGCGTTCCTGCGCGGTGCCCGGCGCATCCTGGCCGACATGGACGAGGTCGAAGAAGCCATCGCCGACCAAGGCGTTCCCAGGGGGCGATTGCGAGTCAGTGCCGCTCTTGGCCATGGACGGCTGGCCATCGTTCCTTTGGTCGCAGCATTCAGCGCCCGTTACCCTAACATTGTCGTCGACCTCACCCTCGGCGACGAAGTGGTCGATATTCTCGGCGGACAGGCCGACGTCGCGGTCCGCTTTGGCCATCTGCCCGACAGCCCGCTGACCGCGCGCAGGATCGGCGACACCGGCCAGGTAGTGGTGGCATCGCCCGAGTATCTGCAACGCCACGGTATCCCCCAGGAACCGGAGGACCTGCTACAGCACAACTGCCTGCGCTTCAACTTCCGGCGCGCTGAACCTAACTGGCCGTTTATCCGCGATGGAAAAGAGTTTTCCCTGAAGGTCAGCGGCAACATCGAATGCAGCAGTGGTGAAGCGCTGGCACAACTCGCGCGAGTAGGTGCCGGTATTGCACGTATCGGTGAGTTCACCGTGAGAGGGGATCTGCAGCGCGGCGAACTGGTTCCGCTGTTGGAAGCCTGCAATCCGGGGGACCAGGAACCGATTCATGCGGTGTTCATCGGCGGGACGGCAATGCCGGCGCGGGTGCGATTGTTCGTGGACTTCTTGCTGGAACATCACCGGATGTAAGCGCAGGCCCAAGCTTATATTTTCCGGATGCTCGTGATGTTGAGTGAACAATCTTGAGCTCTGGCATTGATGGGGCGGCTTTTATTCTCTGCAGGAATGCATTCCATGAAATTAATGAATTTTTATTATCGCCACACATGACCTATGTTGATTCAAGGACATGGAGAACTCCCTTGAACTCATCATCGCCCAACTCAGTTGAAAAGTTCGATAACACCCGTGCCAACGAGTACGGACGTCAAAGCCGCATCGCACTGGCCGGTTATGACGCCTGTCAGGATCTGGCGGCGTGCATGCTCGCGGCAAGCCTTGGCAGCCGGGACTCGGCAAAAGTCCTGGCAGTCGGTGCGGGCGGTACGGCGCAGGAGATTATCGCAATGGCCAGGCTTGAGCCAGGTTGGCGCTTCACCGCCGTCGACCCCTCCGAATCGATGCTTGAAACCGCGAAGCAGCAGTTGGTCGCCAATGACCTGCTCGAAAGAACCGAACTGGTGCTTGGACACGTTGAAGCACTGGCGCCGGATGAGTCTTACGACGCCGCCACCTTGATCGGTGTACTCCATCATCTCGATGGGGACGAGGCCAAGGGACACATCCTGCGAGCCATTCGGGCGCGTCTGAAACCGGGGGCTCCGTTGATTGTGGCGGGCAATCAATATGCCTATGCCAGCCAGCCGTTACTCCTGGCTGCCTGGGGGCAACGCTGGCGGCAGCACGGCGCCGGCCCGGATGAAGTGAAAGCCAAGCTTGGGAAAATTCTTCAAGGCGCTGACCCTCCGCATTCTGAAGCGGCGGTTCAAAAGCTGTTGCATGAGTCGGGGTTCGGGGATGCGACGCGTTTTTTCAGCAGCCTGTTCTGGAGCGCTTGGTTGACGTGTAAAACCGGCTGAGCAGGGCGGCGTGAGCCGCCCAGGTGAGGCGTCAAACCTGTTGCTGCCCGCCATCGACGAACAACTCGATGCCGTTCACGAAACTGGCGTCATCCGATGCCAGGAACAGCGCGGCGCTGGCGATTTCCTCGGCTTCGCCGACGCGGCCCATAGGAATGAGCGACGCCAGATAGTCCAGCAACCCTTGCTGTTGGGCGGCATCGGGGCCGGCCAGGTCGACCAGGCCTGGGGTGCGTGTGGCACCGGGGCTGATGGTGTTGATCCGCACATGGCGGTCCTTCAGGTCCAGAATCCAGTTGCGAGCAAACGAGCGCACGGCAGCCTTCGATGCGGCATACACGCTGAACGCGGCGGTGCCGCCGCTACCGGCGGTCGAGCCCGTGAGGATCACCGAAGCCTTTTGGGCCAGCAGCGGGAGGGCTTTCTGTACGGTGAACAGCACGCCTTTGACATTGCGGTCGAAGGTCTCGTCGTAGTGTTGTTCGCTGATTTCACCCAGTGGCACCATCGAGCCGCCTCCGGCGTTGGCGAACAGCACATCGATACGACCGTGGGCCTCGCCGATCTGGCGGTACAGCGTGTCCAACTGGTCGAGCTTGGTTGAGTCGACTTGAACACCGGTGGCATTACCGATCGCGGCTACCGCGGCATCGAGTTCGGCCTTGCGACGGCCGGTGATGTAGACATAGGCGCCTTCTGCGGCGAAGCGTTTGGCGGTGGCCAGACCGATGCCGGAGGTGCCGCCGGTGACCAGTGCGATTTTGCCTTCAAGTTTGCGGGTCATGATGTGTCTCCCAGTGTCTGGTTGAGATGTTGCGTTGAGTGAGTTGCGGTGTGGGAGAAGCTTATCGACGGCAGTATCTTTTCAAAATAGAATTGCCTGAAAGACATCGTTGCAGAAATGAAATGAGCAGAATTCCAGATTTTGAAGGGTTGGCGATGTTCGCCAAGGTGGCGGAGGAGGGCTCGTTTGCGGCGGCTTCGCGGGTTATGGGGGTCTCCGTGCCGACCGTATCGCGAGCTGTCGCACGGCTCGAAGAGCGCCTGGGTGGCCGGTTGTTCAACCGCACCTCCAGGCAATTGGCGTTGACCGAGTTCGGCGCGAGCATGGCCGCCAGGGCCGGCGAGATCTATCGGCAAGCCGAAGAGGTCGAGAGCGAAGCCCAGGAGTTAGCCGTGCAGCCCCGTGGCCAGGTGCGCCTGGCCATACCGATGTCTTTCGGCTTGCGCTGGGTCGCGCCGTTGATACCGCAATTGATTCGCCAATACCCTGAGTTGTCGATAGATCTGCACCTGTCGGATGCCGCCGTCGACTTGATCGCGGAGGGGTTCGACGCGGCGTTGCGTATCGCGGTATTACCGGACTCATCGCTGGTGGCTCGGCGGATATGCGCAGTCACCCAATACCTGGTGGCATCGCCTGGCTACCTGGAGCAGCACGGGCATCCCACTCACCCTCGCGAGCTGGCGACCCGCCAATGCCTGAGCTATGCGTACCGCTCGCGCAGCCCGGTATGGCGCTTTACCCATGACGACGGCACAGAAGAGGACGTCGTCCCCAACGGCCCGTTGCGGGTAACCAACGGCGATGCCCTTTTGCCAACCTTGTTGGATGGCCTGGCCATCGCCGAACTGCCCGAATTCATTGCCAGTGAATACCTGGCGGACGGGCGCCTGGTCGTGTTGTTGCCGCAGTGGCACATGTCGCGTGGCGGCCTCTATTTCGTGACCCCGTCAGCGCGCACGCGCCCGGTGAAGGTCAAGGCACTGTCGGATTTTTTTGTCCAACATTTGTCGGAACCCAAATGGCGGTGGCCGTGACGATGTAATCAGCGATCCTGCAAAGTCGCGGGTGCGAAGTTTGCTGCCGACGAAAAAGGCGCGGGGCAAGCCCTAATGCCGGTCAGTTAAGACTTTACGCGGTCACTGTGGGAGGGGGCTTGCTCCCGATAGGCCGCGCAGCGGCCTCAAAAATGGGCCTGCTACGCAGTCTATCGGGAGCAAGCCCCCTCCCACAGGTTCGCTCTAAATCGCTTACCTGACCGGCATTAGGGCAAGCCCGCTCACTACAGAGTTTGGTCGCGGCAGGTTCTCTTAACTGACTAGCATTAGCCGGTCAAGGCGCCTTTTCCATATCAGTTAAGCGGCTCGCCGCGCTCGACCATCGCTCGCCATTGCTGCACGCTTGGGCGCTCCTGCATACGGGCATGCCAGTCGCGCAGGGCAGTGCATTCATCCGGCACCGGCAGCTCAACCAGGGCCGAGAAAATCATCCCGCCCAGCACAGCGATGTCAGCCATGGAAAAACTATCGCCAGCGATAAAGGGTTGATGCTGCAACAGGTTGTCGAAATAGCGCATCCCCCGCACTGCCTTGTCACGCATGCGAATGCCCCATTCGGCGTTCTGGTACAGCTCCACTTCTGGACCAAGCCCCGGTGTCGCATGGTGAAAATACGTACTCACCGCATCGAGAAATTCGATCTCTGCGCGCTTGGTCATCATGTGTATCAGGCCTTTCTCCACGGGAGTGCGACCGGTGAGGGTCGGGTTACCGTCGAGTACGTCCAGGTACTGAGTGATAGCGGTGCATTCGGCGATCAGCGTGCCGTCCTGTAACTTCAGTACCGGCAGTGTTCCGGAGTAGTTGATATTCAGGAATTCCGGTTTCTTGTGTTCACCTTTCCACAGATTCACCGAGACGAATTCGGTGTGCGACAAAAGTGATTTTTCTGCCAAGGCGATCCGTACACGGGCCGGGTAGGGGCCGTTATACCAGTCGTAGATTTTCAATGCGGGAGCGGAGAAAGTGCCGTTTTGGGTATCGTTCGTGGTCATGATGATTCAGCTACCTGTCAGTTGGTAGGTAGAAGATTGCGACCGAAAATTAACCTTGTCAAGCCCTACCTTCCAATTGGCAGGTAAGGTTTGCGCGGTTACAATCCGTCATCGATCAGAGGACGCAGATATGAGCGAAAACGCACGAGAAGCGATTCTGGAGGCTGCGAAAGCGGCAGCACAGACCCATGGTTATAACGGCATCAACTTTCGCAGCATCGGCGAGATAGTGGGGATTAGGAACGCCAGCATCTACTATCACTTTGCGAGCAAAGCCGATCTTGGCGCAGCAGTTGCCGAACGCTACTGGCAAGACACGGCCAAGGTTCTGGAAGGCATCCGAGCGTCCAACCCCGAACCTCAGCGGTGCCTGGAGCTGTATCCGTCGATTTTTCGTACTTCATTGGAAAACGGTAATCGGCTTTGCCTCTTCAGCTTCATGGCCGCCGAGTACGAAGACCTGCCGGATGAAGTCAAACAGCAGCTCAAGACATTCGCAGAGGTCAATATCGAGTGGCTTGCACAGGTGCTGGCCCTTGCCGGAACGGCGAGTGAGGACCTTTGTAAAACGCGCGCTCGCGCCATTTATGCCGCCGTTGCCGGTGCGCAGTTGATTGCGCGTAGCCAGGGCGATATTGCGGTGTTCGATGAGTTGATCAGCAACTATCAGGATGCCGGGCTGATGTCGGGTGGGTCGGGGTCAGACCCCATTTAACGCCAACGTGGTCTGCCCCTTGTTTCTCGCCCCTAGTGGCTCGGCGCCGACCCCTTGGGTTTGCGCGGGACCAGCGCCGTCGCAATCACACTGCCCATAGGCGTTGGTTTGGGCGCCTGGCGGTGCTCCACGGCCTTGACCGCCCATTCTTCCAGGCGCACACGATTACGTTGGAACACCATCACGTGGGTCGAGCCGCCGAACTCGAAGTGACCGATTTCCGTACCGCGCTTGATCGTGACCGGCCTGGCACCTTCGTCGACGATAAACGCCGGTTCAATGATGCAGGTCGACACCTCCACCATGCCGATGCAGATCAACGCCACGTACCCGCAGGCGGGGTGCTCGAAAATAAAGATCGCGCGTGCCGCCACGTGGCCCAGGTAGGGTTGTGACTCGGTGCCTTCCCAGGTGCCCGGGCCTTCCTTCTGGGCCGGGCGTTGGGCGAAGTAAGTCCCGGGCTGCACCCATGAGCGCACGAGAGTGCCGTCCAGTGGTGCGTTCCAGCGATGGTAGTGGGTGGCCGACAGGAAGCCCTGGTAAAGCTGGCCACCTTCAAACAGCTTCGCCAACGTGGATTGGCCGGCGAACAGGTCCAGCAGCGAGTAGTTGACGTCCTTGATCCAGAAGTCGCTTTCAAGCGCGATATCGTTCTGATACTCCCACGGCGTGGTCTCGCAGCCGATATTGACTTGGGTCTTGGCATCGCCCTGGAACGGCCGCGCGCCGGGCACGAACTTGCGGATGAAAAACGCGTTCCACGAATCGAAGCCGTAGCCGGGTTTTTTCGGGTCGCACTCCATCTGGTCCCATACCCCGGCTTTCCAGGCGGCCTTGGAGATCCAGGAGCCCGGTTTCTCGGGGTTGTTGATGTCAAGTTTGTCCAGCGACTGCGGGCTCTTGAGGTAGGCGTTCCAGGTGTCGAGCACCTGCTTGAACTGCTGGTTGAAGGTGGTGTCATGAAACAGCGCAACGCCGGCTTCGGTGGCCATGGAGATCGCCAGGAAGCCATTCATGGGCGTGCCCACCTGAGCGGTGTCGTTGAAGGACGACGAGGTGCTGACGATCTCGTTGAGGATCTCGAAGAAACTGTCGTAGCCCTCGATCCACACCGCGTCACCATCCTCGGTCTTGATCTGGTCGCGGGTGTGGGGGGGCAGGGTCATCACGAAGGCATTGGCCTGCTCGATCATCGACATCACCCACATGCGGTACACGCTGTGGCTGGTCACCCATTGCTTGAAGGCCACCAGCTGCGGCTGCATGGGCGCCAGGGTGCCGGCTTTTTTCATCGCGGCGATGTAGTTGCGCAGGGGCACCAGGTAATTGGCGGTCGCCCATACGCGGTTGGGCACCCAGAAGCCCATTTGCACGGGGCCGGCGTTGTCCAGGGTGAGCAGGTTGGAGCCGCTGCCCTCGACGGGCGGTGGGGTTTTACGCGGGAGAGTGGCAGGTGAAGAACGATCAGAGTGCGCCATGGTATTAGTCCTTTAAACATCGCTGCGTGGGGAAGCTCCTCTTGAGCAGTGTTCAGCGTAGCCAGCGCGGGACCGGGGTTTGTAATGGTTGGCTATAACCAGCTGCGGCCACCGACGAAAATCATCTTCGACACCAGCTCCACGATGTTCTTCACCTCCAGTTTTTTCATCAGCCGTGCCCGGTGCACCTCCACCGTGCGGTGGGAAATCCCCAGGCGCAGGGCGATTTCCTTGGACTTGAGGCCGTTGACGATCAGCATGGCGATTTCCCGCTCCCGTGGCGTGAGATCGCCGGTGCCGGTGTGGGGGCGGTCCAGGCGTTCGAAGTGCCAGATCATCAGCTTGAACGGGTCTTTGGGGGTGAGGGTGTAGCCATGGGACCGGGCCCAGAACACTTCGCCGCTTTTGTGCTGCATGAAGCGTTCATCGGAGTAGAAGCCGTTTTCACTGTCGAGCAACCAGTCATGGCTGCGCTTGCCGATGGCGTGGTAATCGGCCTGGGACGGGTAAATCAGCAGGGTCAACTGGTTGACCAAGGCATCGCGGGTGTAGCCGAACAGCTTCAGGAATGCTTCGTTGCAGTCGACCATCACGCGATGGCGGGTAACGATCTGTGGCGCAGGCGACAGCTGGAACGCCAGGCGCTCGATATCTTCGAAGAGCGGTTCAAACACAGTCATTGGGCGTCCTGCCTCGTTGTATATCGCTGCGGTTACTACTTATCCATGTAAGTAGTTACACGAATTGGCGAGCGATCCAGGGTGGTTCATTGTAGGGAATGTTTACACCCACACCAGAAGAAATTGAATATGCCTGCTGATTGCGTCTCCATAGTTGCCGCTGGTCATTCGCGTTTTGGTCGCCTGGATGGCACCACCCTTGAGGACCTGATCGTAGAGGTCACCCGCGAAGCCCTGATGGACGCGGCCATTGATGCGGCAGAGATTGACGCGCTGTTTCTCGGCCACTTCAATTCAGGGCTGGTGCCCGACGGCTTTGCCGCCTCGTTGCTGTTGCAGGCCGACCCGGGGCTGCGCTTCAAACCGGCGACCCGTTGTGAAAATGCCTGTGCATCCGGTTCGGCGGCGATCCAGGCCGGGGTCAATGCGATCCTCTCCGGCAGCGCCGAGCTGGTACTGGTGGTGGGCGCCGAGAAAATGACCCACACCTCGACGGCCGCCGTCACCCAGGCCCTGGCCGGTGCCGGTTATCAGAACGACCCGGCCGAAGCCGGCCTGAGTTTCCCGCAATTGTTCGGCCGCGCCGCCCGGCAATACGCCGAGCGCTACCATTGCCCGCTGGGCTCGATGGCGGCCATCGCCACCAAGAACCACACCAATGCCATGGCCAACCCGTTGGCGCAGATGCATCGGGTGATGGATTTCGAGCACTGCAACAATGTGTCCCAAAGCAACCCGTTCGTGGCCGAGTCCCTGCGCCTGACCGATTGCTCGCTGATCAGCGACGGCGCCGCCGCGATTATTCTGGCGTCGCCCAAGCGTGCGCGGGCGTTTCGTCGCGATGTACAGATTCGTGCGCTGACCCAGGTCAACGACACACTGCCCATCGCCCGGCGCGACATCCTCGCCTTCGAAGGCCCGCAACGGGCGATCCACTCGGCGTTGCGCGGGGCCAACATCACCCTGGCCGACCTGAGCTTTGCCGAGGTGCACGACTGCTTCACCATCGCTGAACTGCTGATCTACGAAGCCATGGGCCTGGCGCCCAAAGGCGAGGGCCACCGTGTGCTCGACAGCGGCGTAGTGCGTGCGGGCGGGCGGCTGCCGGTGAACCTTTCCGGCGGGCTCAAGGCCAAGGGGCATCCGGTGGGGGCCACCGGCGTATCCATGCATGCCTTGGCGTTTCGACAACTGACCGGTGAGCCGATTGGTCTGGCGGTGCCCAACCCCGAGTTCGGCCTGGTGTTCAACATGGGCGGCATGGCGGTGGCCAACTACGCCTCGGTCCTGCACGCGCGGCGCAGCTGAACCATGAACATCGCCCATTGGCTACACGACACCCAACGCCGCCATCCGCAGCGCCCGGCGCTGTTCGAGGGCGCCCGGCAAGTGGCCGACTACGCCACCTTCGCCGCCCATGTGCGCCAGCGTGCCGCCTGCCTGGTGGACCAGCACGGCCTGGTGCCGGGCGATACCGTCGCGGTGCTGATGAAGAACAGCTGCGACTATCTGGAACTGCTCTACGCGATCTGGTGGATGGGCGCGGTGGCCGTGCCGATCAATGCCAAGTTGCATCCGGCGGAGGCGGCGTGGATCGCCGCTGATGCCGAGGCGCGCCTGATCTTTACCGACGGCGGTCGGGTATTCTCGTCGCGGGATTTGCCCGCGCGCTGCAAGGAACTCGACGGTCACGTATTGCCCCCGACCCGTGGCTGGCCGACCCTGGCGCAGCCGGTATCGCGCCAGGACCAGGATCTCGCCTGGCTGTTCTACACCTCCGGTACCACCGGGCGTTCCAAGGGCGTGATGTTGTCCCATGGCAACCTGATCGCCATGTCGCTGTGCTACGCCACGGATGTCGACCCGGTCAGTGCCGATGACGCGGCACTATATGCGGCGCCGATGTCCCATGGCGCCGGGCTCTACAATTTCATTCATGTGCGCTGCGGCGCACGGCATGTGGTGCCGGCGTCCCACGGCTTCGAGGCGACCGAGCTGTTCGGCCTGGCGGCGCAGTTGGGCAATGTGTCGCTGTTCGCCGCGCCGACCATGGTCAAGCGCATGGTCGAGCAGGCGCGGCGTCAGGGGTACCACGGCGAAGGCATCAAGACGATCGTCTACGGCGGCGGGCCGATGTACCTGGCCGACCTGCGTGAAGCCGTCGACAGCTTTGGCCCGCGGCTGGTGCAGATCTACGGCCAGGGCGAGAGCCCGATGACCATCAGCGTGCTGCCCCGCGCGGTGATTGCCGACCGCCAACGTCCTGATTGGGACAGCCTGGCGGCGTCGGTCGGGCATGCGCAAGCCTGTGTCGAGATCCAGATTCTCAACGCGCAGCACCAGCCGGTGCCGACCGGCGAGCGCGGTGAAATTGCCGTGCGGGGTGCCACGGTCATGCAGGGCTATTGGCGCAACCCTGAGGCCACCCGACAAACCCTGGTCGACGGTTGGCTGCTGACCGGCGATATCGGCTTTGTCGATGCGGCTGGTTACCTCACGCTCACGGACCGTTCCAAGGATGTGATCATCAGTGGTGGCAGCAACGTGTACCCGCGTGAGGTCGAGGAAGTGCTGGCCCAACACCCCGAGGTGTTTGAAGTGTGCGTGGTGGGCGAGGCGGATGCGCAATGGGGCGAGTCGGTGGTCGCGTTTGTGGTGACCCGCAGCGGCCAGCCGCTCGACGAGGCTGAGCTGACCGCCTGGTTTTTGGCACGCATGGCGTCTTTCAAGAAACCCAGGAAATACCTGTTCCGCGATGAGTTGCCCAAGAACAGTTACGGCAAAATCCTCAAGACCGACTTGCGGCAGTGGTTGAAAGACGCGAGTATCGCCGCCACTCGCTAGCCCGCATTTTTTCATGGATAGAACAACCGACAAGGAGTCCCTTCGATGGGCATTCACCCGCAAGACACGCTGCGCAAGCGGCGCCGCGCGTTTCTCGGCGCCACCTCCGGCCACTTGATCGAGTGGTACGACTACGGCGTCTACGGCTTTCTTGCCGTGTACATCGGCCAGGCGTTTTTCGTCTCCGATGACCCCACCACCAGCCTGCTGGCCAGCTTTGCCGCGTTCGCCCTGAGCTTCTTCATCCGGCCCTTGGGCGGGCTGTTCTTCGGCCCCTTGGCGGACAAGATCGGCCGCCGCAAAACCCTGATCATGGCACTGGTGATGATGACAGGCTCCACCGTGTTGCTGGGCTTGCTGCCCAGCTACGCGACCCTGGGCATCGCCGCGCCGATCCTGCTGATCCTGGTGCGTTGCGTCCAGGGCTTCTCGGCAGGCGGCGAGATCGGCACCGTCACCAGTTTTATCTCCGAATACGCCGGCCCCGGCCGTCGTGGCTTCGCCACGTGCTGGCTGATGGTGACTGCGGTACTCGGCCTGTTGCTGGGCGGCGCGGTCGCCAATGGCATGACCTGGGTGCTGGGCGCCGATGTGATGCAGGAATGGGCCTGGCGCGTGCCATTCCTGATCGCCGCACCGCTGGGCTTTATCTCGATGTACATCCGCTTGAAGCTTGAAGACAGCCCTGAGTTCCTGGCCCTGCAACGCGCCGGGCAAACCTCGCGCGCACCGCTGCGTGAAGTCTGGCAGTGGAAGCGGGCGATTGCCCTGGTGTTCTTTATCATCACCTTGCACAGCTCGATTTTTTACCTGGTGCTGACCTTCGCCTCGACCTACATGGCCAAGATCCTCAAGTTCGACAGCGGCACCACCTTGCTCTATGTGTTTGTCGCGAGTTTTTCGGCGGCCTTCGTGATGCCGTTCGGCGGTGCGTTCACCGATAAGTACGGGCGCAAGCCATTCCTGATGGTGATCGGCACACTGGCGACGCTGGCGATGTTCTGGCTGTTCAAGTCGGCCCCGATCGCCACGCCGGCAACGTTCTTTGCACCGCTGATGGCGGTGGCGATTCTGTTTGGGCTGTATGCCTCGTCTACCTATGCGCTGATGAGCGAGCTGTTGCCGACGCGTATCCGCTCCACCGGGATTGCGGTGGCGTACAACGTGCCGGTGGCGGTGTTTGGTGGCAGTGCGCCGTTGATCTCGACCTGGTTGATCAAGGTGACTGGCGACATCACCTCGCCCTGGTATTTCTATGTGGCCACCGGCGTGGTGTCGTTGATTGCGCTGGTGGTGTTGCGCCGGGAGGACTTTGTGGCCAACGGTAGTCCTGCGCCGGTGCCGGCCAATGCGGCGCTTGCCTGACGGGAGGGGGTTGGTCCGTTAAGGGGCACTGTGGCGAGGGAGCTTGCTCCCGCTGGGTCACGAAGCGGCCCCAGCTTTTGCTTTGAAAAGACTGGGCCTGCTACGCAGTCCAGCGGGAGCAAGCTCCCTCGCCACAGGTTACCCGTTGCCCACTCTAGCGCTGCAGCACCCCACGAAAAGTCGCGCTCAAGGCCCGCAGCGTGTCGCGGGATCGCTCGTCGTTGATCCGGCTGTGCAGCTTGACCTCACTGACGGGCAAGGCGGGCAAACCGTATTGCTCGCCGACCTCCACCGCGCCGGCCGGTGCCACGCGGTGTGCCAGTGCGGCCACCCCCAGGCCGGCGCTGACCGCCGCTCCCACGGCCAGCACACCGCCGCCGACAAACACTTCGGTCCAGTCGATGCGTGCGTCATCCAGGGCTCGGGTTGCCAGCTGGCGAACACCGCAGGGCGCAGCCAGGGTTGCGATGCGCAGTGGGGCATCCGGACTGTGTTGCCACGTCGGCGCGGCAAACCAGCCAAAGCGCTCCACCGCCAATACTTCGCCATCTTGGCGATCACCTTCGTTACGCACGATGACCGCGTCCAGCTCGTTGCGCTCGAACGCGGCGACCAGGTCGCGAGATGAGGCGATGCGCACTTCAAGAATCACCAGCGGATCGTAGGCGGCAAGGCGGCTGAGCCAAGTGGGCAAATCCGGCCCGGCCACGTGGTCGCTGATACCGATCACCAACCGCCGCGTTGCGTGGCCGCCCAGGTCACCGAGGGCGCGTTCATGGGCGTTGAGCAGGGTACGGGCGGCGCCGATGAACCGCTCACCCTGTGGCGACAGCCGCACATGCCGGGGCGTGCGCTCCAGCAGCCGATAACCCAGGCGTTCTTCCAGGCGCTTGAGCTTGAGGCTGATGGCGGCCTGGGAGGTGTCCAGGGCCTCGGCGGCACGCGTGAAACTGGCGAAATCCGCCACCAGGACGAAGGCTTGCACGGTGTCGATATCCAGCGGTTTGCTCGTATCAGTCATATCAAATACTTATTTCACATATATCCATTGATATCTTGTTGAAATTATCCGCGCTGCGCAAGCTGGCATCTCATCTTGCTCAGGAGTCTCTCCATGTTTGCCAAACAGTATTCACACCGCTTGCCCGCCGACTACGACATGCGCGTGATCCACCAGCGCGCCGCACAATTGGGGCCCTTGTGGGATCACACCGAGGGGTTGCTGTTCAAGGCGTTTATTGCCCAGGAGCGTGGGCAGGCGGCGGGCAATGTCTATGCGTCGGTGTACTTGTGGGCCGACCCGTTGCAGGCGGTCGACTTTTTGCTGGGCGAGCGCTTCCAGAAAGTACTCGACAGCTTTGGTCGACCGCATATCGAGAGTTGGTTGCCGGTGGACGTGGTGCGCGGCCCCGCGTCGGGCGCGGTGAGTCTGTACCGGGAAGAATGGCCGCTGGCCCCCGGTGCGGACCGAGCGCAGGTATTGGCCGAGCAGAAACGCCACAATCAGCAACTGGCTGAGCGCACCGATACGTTTGCCGTGTTCCTGGCCCTGGATGTCCAGGCATGGCGGCTGGTGCGGTTTACGCTGTCAGCCGGCGCGCTGGAGGCGGAGCATCCTGGCAGCGGCTATCAGGTCTTGTACCTGGCCCATCCTGGCGCCTAGACCGACAGGCGGGGCTTCTGATCGTAGTTCGTTGTAACATCGGGAGGACCTCGCCGGTCGACGATGACCGCGCACCGAACCGAAGTGAGCTGTGATGCGAACCACCCGCTTGACACTTATCTGCCATGCCAGCACCCAGGCCCTGAAACGTGGGCGTTTTGCACGGGATGAGCCCGTGGATATGGATTGGCAACAGGCGGCACTCTCCCTGGCGGGTCGCTTCAAGCGGGCACCCCGCGTGGTCTGTGGCCCTGAGTTGCGTACACGGCAGACGGCGCGGATGTTTGCCGAGCAGCCGCAAATCGACCCGTGCCTGCGTGAGTATGATTTTGGTCGATGGCAGGGCCAGCCCCTGGAGACCATCCAGCAGTCCGAGCCCCAAGCCTTGCAGGACTGGCTGGGTGACAGCACTGCCGCGCCACACGGTGGCGAATCCGTGACGCAACTCTGCGAACGCGTCGGCCAATGGCTGCATGACCTCGAACACACCCCCGGCCATGTACTGGCGGTAACCCATCCGTTCGTGATTCGCGCCGCGTTGCTGCAGGTGATGCAGTGCGCGCCGGCTGCGTTCGGGGCGATTGATGTCGAGCCGTTGTCGTCGACTGAGCTCAGGTTCAATGGGCGATGGCGCCTGCGGCTGGAGTGATTTGACCCAGCAGGCCGACAACATGGCAAAATCCACATCCCGCACTGAGAGCACCCCATGAAAACCATCCTGATCATCGGCATTGGCGCCGGCAACCCCGACTACATCACGATGCAGGCCGTGAAGGCGCTCAACCGTACCGATGTGTTTTTCCTGATGGACAAGGGCCAAAGCAAAGACAAGCTGATCGACCTGCGGCGTGAAATCTGCGAGACCTACATCACCGACCCGGGCTACCGTTTTGTCGAGGCCGACTGCCCCGAGCGTGTGCGTGGCGATATCGATTACACCACCGCCGTGCAGGACCTTAACCGCGATAAGCAAGCGACCTTCGAGCGGATGATCACTGAGCAAATGGCTGACGGCGAAGTGGGTGCGTTCCTGGCGTGGGGCGACCCGGCTTTGTACGACAGCACCATTCGTATCCTGCAGGCGATCCTTGCCAGTGGCCGCTGTGCGTTTGAATTCGAAGTGATCCCCGGCATTACCAGCGTGCAGGCCCTGGCGGCCCGGCACAAAGTGCCACTGAACCGTATCGGCCGCTCCATCGAGATCACCACCGGCCGGCGTTTGGCGGCGGGGCAGGCCAGTGATGCCGATACCCTGGTGGTCATGCTTGATGCCGAGGATTCCTACCGCACCGTGGCCGATCAGGACCTGGATATTTACTGGGGCGCTTACCTGGGCACGCCGGACGAGATCCTGATCAGCGGTAAAGTCGCCGAGGTGGCGCCGGAGATCGAACGGGTGCGCAAGGCCGCGCGCCTGGCCAACGGCTGGATCATGGATACCTATTTGCTGCGCAAACCTTGAGGTTGCCCATGTTCAAACTCTTCGCGCTGACATTGGCTTTGCTGGCCGGCACTGCCCAGGCCGACGTCACCTTGCACACCGATTTGCCGCTGTCGTACCTGGAGCAGACCCAGGGTGAGGCGCGCAACCAGCCGTTGGTGATTTTCCTGCATGGGTTCGGCAGTAACGAGGAAGATCTGTTCGGCATCAAGGACGCGCTGCCATCGACCTGGACCTACTTGTCGGTACGCGCACCAATGCCGGTCGACCCCAGTGGCTATCGCTGGTTTGCCAGGAAACCCGGCGACGGTGATTACGATGGCGAGACGGCTGACTTGCAACGCAGCGCCAGGCTGATCGAAGACTTCGTGACCCAGGCCACTGCCAAATATCACACGCAAAGCGATCGGGTGTTCCTGGTGGGGTTCAGCCAGGGCGCGATCATGTCCTACGAAGTGGGCTTGCGAAAGCCTGCGTTGGTGCGGGGGATCGCGGCCTTGAGTGGCAGCGTATTACCGGTGCTCAAGGCTGAACTGAAACCCGATGCGGCATTGGACAAGCTGGCCATTTTCATCGGCCATGGCACGTTGGATCAGGCGCTGCCATACACCGCGGCCACGCGGGCCAATGATGTATTGCTGGGGTTGGGCTTGAAGCCCGAGTTCCACGGGTATATGGGCATGCCGCATACCGTGAGTGAAGCCGAGGTACAGGACCTCAAAGCCTGGCTGGAACAGAGCCTGCGATAAAAATGCGGTCAAAAATGTGGGAGCGGGCTTGCTCGCGAATGCGGTGTATCAG
>NZ_JBNPJV010000027.1:0-46113 GCF_050312585.1 Pseudomonas sp. R19M | reverse complement strand
CGCCCCAAACCCAGGCACCTCGGTCCTCCTGAAATACCGCGGCGTCTTTGTTGGGGCGGCTGCGCCACCCAGCGCGGGGCAAGCCCGCTCACTACAGATGATGTGTTCTACATCCCACCATTTAACTGACTGGCATCAGGCCCCTCCCACATTTTTTGTCGCAGTTCTTTTTCATGTAAATGTTGCAAAGATCTACAAACCCGCCGCTTTTACCGCTAGTCTGCGGTCATCTGCAATGCCGACAACAGCCTTCTACAAGAGCCCGGCGATGACTGATCTGTCCCGAATCCAAGGGCCTGCGAGCGCAGCGATTCCGACGCTGGAAGCGCGCTTCTACAGGCCGCCGCTGCCTGACGGCTACGTGCTGCGACCGCGCTTGTGCGAACGTTTGAGCGCCGGGTTGGAGGGGCGATTGCTGCTGGTCAGCGCGCCGGCCGGGTTCGGCAAAAGCTCGTTGGCGGTCGAGTTCTGCCAGGCCCTGCCGACGCAATGGCAAAGCCTGTGGCTGGGGTTGAGCCCACGGGACAGCGACCCTGGTCGATTTCTTGAGCGCCTGCTCGACGGTTTGCAGCAATACTTCCCGCAGCTCGGTGCCCAGTCCCTCGGCCTGCTGAAAATGCGCCAACGCCATCAGCCCTTTGCTTTCGAGGAGTGGCTGGATGGTTTGCTGGATGAGCTGACGGGCTACCTGTCCACGCAGATGCCTTTATTGCTGGTACTGGATGACTACCATTTGGCCCGGGGGCCGGTGCTGGATCGTTGCCTGCAATTCTTCCTCAATCATTTGCCTGACGGCCTGGTGGTATTGGTCACCAGTCGCCAGCGTCCGGATTGGCACCTGGCGCGATTGCGCTTGTCACGGCACCTGCTGGAATTGCATGAACAGGACCTGCGCCTGACTCATGACGAGTCCCTGGCGGTGCTTGACCGCCATAGCAGCTCATTGCGCGGTGAGGCCCTGGATAACCTGATTCGCCGCAGCGAAGGTTGGGTCGCCGGCCTGCGTTTCTGGCTGCTGGCGGCGTCCGAAGCCGGCAACGAAGGTGCGCTGCCGCAAAGCCTGCACGGCGGGGAAGGGCTGATCCGGGATTACCTGCTGGAGGAGGTCATCGACTGCCTGCCGGTGGAGGTGCAAGCATTTTTGTATGACACGGCGCCTCAGGATCGTTTTTGCAGCGAGCTATGCGATGCCGTACGCGAAGCCCATGACAGTGGTGAAATCCTGCGCTACCTGCTGGCTCATCAAGTCTTCCTGGTGCCTTTGGACGAGCAGGGGCATTGGTATCGCTACCACCATCTGTTTTCCGACCTGCTGCGTACGCGTCGCTCCAAGAGCGCCACGTTGCCCCTGCCTAGCCTTCACCTGCGCGCCTGCCGGTGGTTCAACGCCCAGGGCCTGATCGATGAGGCGGTCGAGCAGGCACTGAGGGCCGGCCATCTCGATGTGGCGGCGAACCTGGTGCAAAACCTGTCTGAAGAGCAACTGCTGGCCGAGCAGAACGTGGGCATGTTGCTGCGCTGGAAGATGGACTTGCCCGACAGCCTGTTGATCAGCACGCCACGCTTGATCGTGTTGTATAGCTGGGCCTTGGGCCTGGCCTGCCAACTGGACGCGGCCGAGGAATTGTCCAGCTACCTCAGCCGCTTCCTGCCGGCGCCGTCAGCGACCGCACAGAAATCCATGCTCGCCCAATGGTTGGCGCTGAGCGGCATCATTGCCCGTGGCCGCGGGGATCGCGAATCGACTCAGCGTTATTGCAGCGAGGCGTTGGAAAGCCTGCCGCACAAGCGCTACGGCCAGCGCCTTATGTGCCTGTCGACCCTCTCCAACCTGGCCATCGTCGATGCCGACCTATGGCGTGCCCGGGGCTTGAATCGAGAGTCCCTGGAGCTGGCGCAGCGCGTCGGCAACCCCCTGTTTGAAGCACTGGCCCATTACGACCGGGCGCGGGTACTGCAGGCGCGTGGCGAGATCCTGCGCTCGCTCGACGAAGTGCGCCAGGGCTTGCAGCGCCTGCATGACCTGGCGCCACAACGGTTGTATGCCGTGCGCGCGCGGCTGTCGTTGTATGAAGGTTACCTGCTGCTGGTGCGTTTCCAGCCCGAAGCCGGCCTCGCGCGGTTGCGTGCCGGGCTGGCGGAAGCCCGTGCCTGCCGGGATATCAGCGTATTGATTGGGCATTGCGTAATCGCCAACTTCGAAGGGCGGCGTGGGGATTTCCCCAAGGCGTTTGCCGAGCTGGCCGAGGCCGAGCGCCTGATGCATATCTGGGATGTTCCACCCATCTACTATCTGGCGATGATCACGCTGATCAAATGTGAGCTGTGGCTGATCCAGGGGCGCACTGACCTGGCCGATGCCTGGCTGACCCGCCTGGGGCAGACCTACAACGGCGAGCACGCGGCCGCAGCGCCGGAGTTTCATCCACACTTGCCGCAACATATCGAGCTGCAGCAGGCCGCGCTGGACGCAACGCGCCATCAATCCGAGGCTTCACTGCGACGGCTTGAAGCGTTGGCGCAGCAAGCTCATAACGATGGGCGCCAGATGATCGCGCTGATGGCGCTGACCCAGCAGGCGCACTTGTTACTGGAGTGCGGCCAGGAAGCCAAGGCCCGGTCCATCCTCGTCCAAGCCTTGGAAGCCGGAGCGGGCGGTGCGCTGCAACCGTTCCAGCGCTTGCTGGAAAACTACCCGGACTGGATGCGCGAACAACTTGGCAGGGACCCCCATGGCCTGTTGAACCAGAGTTTGCTGGCGCTGCTTCCCGTGGTGGTGCCGGCCGGAACTTCGCCTGCTCACGAAACCCTGAGCGCCCGAGAGCGGGCGGTCCTGCAATTGATCGCGCAGGGGTGTTCGAATCAGGAAATCAGCAATCAGCTGTTTATTTCACTGCACACCGTCAAGACCCACGCCAGCCACATCAACAGCAAACTGGGGGTCGAGCGGCGTACTCAGGCGGTGGCACGGGCGCAGGAGTTGGGGTTGATTGGTTAGCGCTTCGCCCCGTGTATGCAAGGATGCGCCGGTTCAGTTTTTCACCGGTTTGTTGCGCCGGCAGCGCTGCGAGCAGTAAAGCACTTCATTCCAGCAACGGGCCCACTTTTTTCGCCAGGTAAAGGAGAGGCCGCAAGACACGCAGGTTTTCACCGGCAGCTCGCTCTTTTTCAAAATGACTCACCTTCATCCAGCCGGGCCAGCAGACTCTGCCCCCGTTGCCAGAGCGCCTGCTGCTTGGCCTCCGTCAGGCGGTCGAGGTTTTTATACACCATGCCCATGCGGTGATTGCCGCGCAGAAGGTCAGCGTGACGCATGAGAAAGTGCCAATAGAGCGCATTGAAAGGGCAGGCGTCTTCTGTGGTGCTTTCACTGACCTTGTAGGCACAGGTACGACAGTAGTCAGACATGCGTTTGATGTACTGACCGCTCGCACAGTAAGGTTTGGAGCCCAGATACCCACCGTCGGCGTGCATCACCATGCCCAGGGTGTTTGGCAGCTCGACCCATTCGAATGCATCCATGTAGATCGCCAGGTACCACTCGCATATCTGGGGCGGAGCGATACCGGCCAAGAGGGCAAAATTGCCTGTCACCATCAACCGTTGAATGTGATGAGCGTAGGCGTGCTCCAGGCTTTGGTTGATGGCTTGGCGCATGCAGTTCATCCGGGTAGCGCCTGTCCAGTAGAACTCCGGCAGTGATCTTGTATTGCCGAACGCATTACCGTCGGCGTAGTCAGGCATCCTCAGCCAGTAGACGCCCCTGACATACTCCCGCCACCCGATCAGTTGGCGAATAAAGCCTTCTGCGGCATTCAGCGCGATGTTGCCCGACCAATAGGCGGCCTCGACATCGCTGCACAGTTGGCGAACATCCAGCAGGCCGATATTGAGCGCGGCACTGATACGGGCATGGAACAAAAAGGGCTCATCACTGGCCATTGCGTCCTGATAGTGACCGAAGGCCGCCAGCCCCCAATCGAGGAAGTAATCCCAGAGAGCCTGCGCATCTGCATGAGTGACCGGGTAGTCGAAGTTGGCCAGGGTGCCGTAGTGGCTGGAAAAGTGTTCAGCCACCAGCGCAAGGACTTCCTGGGTGAGGGTGTCTGGCGGGAAGCGGGCCGGCGCAGGCGGTCGTACTCCTTTGGGCAGGGGCTTGCGGTTGTCCGCATCAAAATTCCACGCACCGCCTACCGGGCTGCCGTCACCGTTGAGCAGTATCCTGTTTTTACGGCGCATTTCTCGATAGAAAAACTCCATGCGCAGCTGCTTTTTGTCTGCGGCCCAATCGGCGAATTCGGCACGGCTGCAGAGAAATCGACTATCGCGATGCCACTCAATCGCCAAGCCACACGTACGGATTGACTGTTCCAGGCGCCAATCGCCACATTCGGTGATGTGCAGTTCATCGGGCTGCAACAGTGACTGCCAGCGCCGTAGCTCACTCGGCACCGAGCCAGTGTTCTGTGGGGCATCGAGGGTAACGTAGTGGACCTGCGTTCCAGCTTGCCTCAATGCCTCGGCGAAGTGGCGCATGGCGCTGAAGACCAGGGCGATCTTCTGCGGGTGATGAGGGACGTGGCGGGCCTCTTCCATCACTTCGAAGAGCAGTACGCTATCGCGCTCTTTATCCAGGCCCTGCAGCGAGGCCAGGTCGAAAGACAATTGATCGCCCAGAACCAGGCATAGTCGGCGATGTGCAGTCATCGAGCAGTTTCCAGTGATGGAGAAACGTATAGGGTGCAGGCATGCCGGAGCCGTGGTGAGAGGGTGCGCGGATGCCTGGCTGCTCACTTATACTTGTACAATAAAAATAATTTGTACAATTTTTTCGACGGGACGTGCAGTGATTTTTCGCAGGGCGAACCGCTCACTCGCTGAGCGGAAGTTTTACGAGGAAAGTAGTGCCTTGCGTTGCGTCAGAAGTGACGTCGATTGAGCCCTTATGGGCGGTCACGATTTCTGACGCGATAAACAGGCCCAGGCCCAAGCCTTCGGTAGGTCCGTTTTCAGTGGTAGAGCGCTGAGAAAAACGCCCCATGGGGTTGAAGATAAACGGTAGGGCATCCTCAGGTATCGGTTGGCCGCTGTTATGGACGCTGAATACCGCGACGTCCTCCGTGACCGACAACTGCACGGTTATGGGATGCTGGATATTGCCGTGACTCACAGCGTTGCTGATGATGTTTGAAAAGACCTGCTCCAATCGCGGGCCGTCAAACCTGCCGGGAACCGCAGTGCGTGCGACAAACAGCACGTTGGCTTCAGGATGAAATGCCTGGATTTCTTCCACCACTCTGCGGCACAGCGGTAAAAGGTCCAGGTCTGTCTTGGTGACGGGAATACCGGGCCCCATGTGGCAGCGTGTCAGATCCAGCAAATCGCCAACAATACGGCTCGCCCGGGTAACGCTGGTATGTATCTGGGTCGCGACTTTGGCATCCCGCGCCCCGAGACCCTCGGAATGCTTGAGAATGTCGCTGCCCAGTAAAATCGCCCCGAGCGGGGTGCGCAAATCGTGGCCGAGAACGCCCAGGAAAATATTGCGCGACACATCAACGGCTCGGGAGTAACTGGCGATAGACTCCGCGAGAGCCTGGTCAATCGCTTCGTGGAAGCGGGTCATATCATCAATATTCAGTGACGTGCCATTTTTTACCTGGCTCATCCACTGTCTGAGCACGCTCGCCCTGAGGGCGCGATATTCAGAAACCATTTGATCGATGGTGAAGCCCGCCAGTAAGCGAGCCACTGCATGGGTTTCAGCGGCGGTTTCGTGCTCTTCCACCGGCCCCAGGCCATGCGACTTATCAATTTGCTCTTGTGCGGTCTGTGCGGTTCGCAGGTCGGCGACGATCGCCCGCAGCATTTGCTCTGCATGGTCGCGCAATGCACTGCGGTCGAGATCCGCGCCGGGTGTCTCGATCGTTCTCGCGAAATCTTCCCAGGCCTGCAAGATGGGCTCGAGGTTTTCTAGAATGAAATCCGGCAGGCGCATGTCGGTGTCCTGATCAGGTCCGTTATAGACGGACTGAAGCAAAATAGCGTAGGTGGGAGCAAGGTGGTGAGCCAGTTTAGGAGGTTCTCCAGTGGATTTCAAAGCGCGACCAAGCCGGCTTTACCCGATATAGGGCCCGATATAGGGAGCGAGCATCACGCGTTTTGACGCTTGCCCTGAGCCGTCGTGCTGAGAGGCTGTTCTATAGGCCCGCTGTCAACAATCTCAGCCTTTTCTCGACGGCGCTGTCGAAATGGTTGGACAGCAACTCACAACGCTCCGCCGGGAGGCCGGCACAGCAGGTTATTCCCAGGACGAACCCTTCGGCCTTCGCGCCGGTTTTTACTGCGAAAATCATCGAGCCTGCCCGCTCTATATCGTAAAAAAGCCTATCGGCCTGACGCTTGATGGCATCAGGCAAGTCATCTGTGTATGGGTTCATGACCTACTCCACATGCTTACTTCTGCAATCTGGTCCGACGCATGAGCGCTGCACCTCATGCAATAAATGACCGTGGGTCGATTGAGATGTTCGTAATTTCTGGCCTTGACGAGCGCTTGGGATCAAACGGCGTTTGAGCGTGTTGCTATCTGCAATAGACGGCAGGCCCATTCGGGCAAGGTGCATGAATTCAAATTGCCACTAATCTAAATAACCTATTGAAATATAATGGGTTTAAATTTTTTGTAAGGTGGCACGGCAAATGCGATAGCCCTAGGGAGATAGCCGCCAAAGAACGGCTGAACCCTTCCGTGATAGCCATAGTGAGATAGAAAAATGAATGCCATCGACCTTCTCAAAGCCGACCACGAAAAAGTCAAAGCCATCCTGACCCAACTGAGTGAATCGACTGAGCGTGGGGTGAAGAAACGCACTGAGCTGCTGGAAAAATTAGAGATGGAAGTGTCCATCCACACCCAGTTGGAAGAGCAGATTCTCTATCCCGCCTTCAAGGCCGCCGGTGGGAAAGACGAGGCCGAGATGTACTATGAGGCAAAAGAGGAGCACCGCACGGTTGACTCTCTGGTTCTTCCCGACCTGAAAGCAACTGATCCTACCTCCCCGGAATTCGCAGGGCGGGTGAAGGTGGTCAAGGAACTGCTCGAACATCACATCGAAGAAGAGGAAACAGAGATGTTTCCCAAGGCCAAGAAGCTTCTGGGCAAAGCCGAGCTTGACAAGCTGGGTGAACAGATGCTGGCCATGAAGTCATCGTTGAAAAAGAGTTACGTGTCTCAAAAAGTTGCAGCCTGACCCAATAGGCTTTAACTGCGCCTGTAGAGAGGTGAGCCCGACTCCATGTCGGGCTCATTTTTTTTGCCCCTCGGAATCGGCCTTTGAACGGTTGCGCTTGGGTTGACTCAGCCTCGCTTTCTAATTGCGGTGTGACTGTTCCTGGATACCCAGTGGCTACTTTCCGGCGACATTTGCAGAGAAATCGACAATCGCCGTTCAGCAATCGTCTGCTAGGGTTTGAGTGTGCTCGGCCGTTGTAGAGCACGGCGCCCGCCGGGCATGGAATTTTTACCGTTTGTCGTGTTCCAAGCTCGGCACAGGTCCATTGCCAATGTCCTCTGCATCACAGAATGCAAAAGTAGGAGCTTCCTTCATGTTTACTCCGCGTCGTCTGCTTGTTGTCGCTACCGCCGTAGCCTTGTTGTCCGGCTGCGCTTCACCTAATCCTTATGACGGCAGCAGCCAGGGACAGGCAGGTAATGAGTCCGGCGGTATGAGCAAGACCGCCAAGTACGGTGGCCTGGGTGCCCTGGCCGGCGCATTGGCAGGTGCGGCCATCGACCATAACAACCGTGGCAAGGGCGCACTGATCGGTGCGGCTGTTGCCGGTATTGGTGCTGCGGGTTATGGCTACTACGCCGATCAGCAGGAAAAGAAACTGCGTGAAAGCATGGCGAACACTGGGGTTGAAGTTCAGCGCCAGGGTGATCAGATCAAGCTGATCATGCCGGGTAACATCACTTTCGCCACCAACTCTGATGCCATCGCCAGCAGCTTCTACCAGCCGCTGAACAATCTGGCCAACTCCCTCAAGCAGTTCAACCAGAACACAATCCAGATTGTCGGCTACACCGACAGTACCGGCAGCCGCCAGTTGAACATGGACCTGTCCCAGCGTCGTGCGCAGAGCGTAGCGAACTACCTCACTTCCCAAGGCGTCAGCCCTGCCAACCTGAGCGCCCGCGGTGCCGGCCCGGATAATCCGATTGCCAGCAACGCCGACGTGAATGGCCGCGCCCAGAATCGTCGTGTAGAGGTCAACCTCGGTCCGATTCCTGGCCAGCAATACGGCCAGCCTGGTCAGCAGCAACAGGCACCACAACAGAACAACCAGTTCCAGGGTAACCCGTACCAGCAGTACCAATAAACACGGGCGACAAGCGACAAAAAAGGGCGCCGTGCAGTCAATGCACGGCGCCCTTTTTCATGGCTGTGGGTTACATCAATCGATGTATTCGAACACCTTCACGATCTTTTGCACACCCGACACGCCTTGCACGAGGTTGGCTGCACGCGCGGCTTCCGTCTGGGTCAGCAGGCCCATCAGGTAGACGATGCCGTTATCGGTGACGACCTTGATGCGCGAGCCGGGAATCGCGCTGTCGGTCAGCATCTGCGTCTTGATCTTGGTGGTCAGCAGGGCATCGTTGCTGATGGCCAGCAGGGTGATCGGGTCCATCACTTGCAGTTCGTTGTTAACCTTCTTGACGCGCTGGACACTCGAAGCGGCTTGTTCAGCCAGGGCCTTGAGGTCGGCACGCGGGGTTTGCCCGGCCAGCAATACCACGCCGTTGAAGCTGGTCACGACGATGCGCGAAGCACCGTTGCCCAGGTCCGGTGCGGCCTTGGCAATGTTGACCTCGACCTTGGTTTCGATCAGCGAGTCGTCGATCTTGCTGCCGAAGGTACGAGTGCCCTTATCGTCCTGAATGGGGGTGTCACGTGTTGCGGTGATTGCCGTGCTGCAGCCGCTGATGGCAAGGCACAGCGTAATGCCCAAAAGGCTGAGGCGTTTAACGGTCATTCTTCACTCCCGAACAGTTGGCTGTCGATCAGATCGCACAGGCAGTGGATCGCCAGCAGGTGGACTTCCTGAATGCGTGCAGTGACATTGGCCGGGACGCGGATCTCCACGTCCTCGGGCAGCAACAGCGAGGCCATGCCGCCGCCGTCGCGGCCGGTCAATGCTACGACAATCATTTCGCGATCATGTGCGGCCTGGATCGCTTGAATAATATTCGCCGAGTTGCCGCTGGTGGAAATCGCCAGCAGCACATCGCCCGGTTGGCCCAGGGCGCGGATCTGCTTGGAGAAGATCTCGTTGTAGCTGTAATCGTTGGCAATCGAGGTGATCGTCGACGAGTCGGTGGTCAGGGCGATAGCCGGCAAGCTCGGGCGCTCACGTTCGAAGCGGTTGAGCAGCTCGGAGGAGAAGTGTTGGGCGTCACCGGCCGAACCGCCGTTACCGCACGAAAGCATTTTGCCTTCGTTGAGCAAGGCGTTGACCATGACCTGACTGGCTTGCTCGATGTGCGGTGCAAGTACGTCCATCGCCTGTTGCTTGGTGTCGATGCTGGCCTGGAAAAGCTGGCGAATTCGGGATTGCATGTCCATCTGTGTGACCTTAAGTGGCGCGGCTGATCGGCACGAAAATGTGCAGCCCGCAATGCAAAGAGCAAAAGTGTGTGATGAAGGTGTCCGGTGAATCAGCTGTCGAAGGCATCTTTGAGCCAATTCAGATCAGCTGGGCCTAACGGTGTGCTTTCTATGGCAACCACATCGAAACGGCAGGGAGAGTCAGCCCAGCGATCCTCTGTTTGCAGGAAAAACTGCGCGGCGAGTATCAGCTTCTGACGCTTGCGCCCGTCGATACTGGCGAGCGCACCACCCCATTGTGCGTGTTTTCTGTAGCGGACTTCGACGAATACTACTGTATCGCCGTCAAGCATGACCAGATCAAGCTCGCCGCGTTTACACAACCAGTTTTGCGCCAGCAGGCGCAAACCTTGTCGTTGCAGATACTGGAGAGCTTGCAGTTCGGCATCCTTGCCGCTTTGCGCGCTGGACCGCTCGGGCATCAGCGCGGGGTGTCCGGCAGGCGCTGGATGTCGCCACCGACAAACTTCGCCCAAGGCATCTGACGGTCGACACGCTGGTTGGCGCTGACGCCCAGGCTGCCCGAAAGCCCGTCAACCCGAGTGTCGGGCAGCGCCTTGAGCTGGCCCAGGCGCGGTGCCAGACGGTAGGCATCGACACCCATTGCGTACAGGCGACCGAGGCTGCCATTGGCCTGTGGCCATTGTGCGGCGACCTGATTGCGCAGTGGGTCGGTGCTGTTGAGCAACCATGGGGTCTCGCAGAACATGACGTTGGTCATGTCCTGGTACTGGTTCTTGTCGCCGCTGGCACTGAACACGTGGGAGGTTGCGTAAACCGGCACATCACCGGCGTATTGGAAGTTCAGGGTGGGTTTGATCTGCTGGGCCAGCTGCGGGGTAACGGCCAGGAAGATGAACTCGATATCCTGGCGACGCGATGGCTGAGCGGCAACGTCGGTACCGACGGTGCTTTGCAGGCTCTTGGCGCGGCCTTCGCTTTTACGCAGCTGGAACAGGTCTGCGATCTGTTGGGCGAGGGCGACGGGCTGATCGACGTACTCAACACCGACGACGGTGCCGCCATTGGCTTCCCAATCCTGGCGGAAGGCCTTGTAGACGCGCTCGCCCCATTCGCCACGAGGGACCATGGCGGCGGCACGGTGCAGGCCATCGGCACGAGCACGGCGCGACACTTCGCGGGCTTCATCTTCAGCCGCCAGGCCAAACTGGAACAGTTGGGCCGGGTTGTGTTCAGCCTCGCTGTAGTTCAGCGCCAGGGTAGTGATCGGCAATTGCGGACGTGCGCTGAGTTGTTTGACCAGCGGCTTCTCCAGTGGGCCAACCACCAATTGCACGCCGGCGGCCTGGGCCTTGGCGTAGAAGTCGTCAAGCGAGGTCAGGCGCGAGCTGTCATAGAACTCGATCACCGGCGGCTTCTGCCCGGCCTGTTCGGCCTGGTAGTGCGCGGCCATGAAACCTTCACGCAGCGCTTTGCCGACTGAGGCCAGTTGGCCTTCCTGCGGCAACAGCAGGGCGATCTTGTTCAGGGGCTGGCTGGCCAGTTCCTTGAGCTTGGTCAGCGGCAACGGCAGTTGCACCGCCGCCGGATGCCCCGGGTTCTGCGCACGCCAGGTATCGATAGCGGCTTGCTGCTGCTCCAGTGTGCCGGCGCCCTTGACCGCCTGGGCCAGTGTGATCCAGCCGTCCAATACCGGGTTGCCGCTGGCTTGCAACTGATCGGCTGGCAGCGCGGCAATCAACGCCCAGATCGCTTCGTGGTTGCTCTTGGCGGCGTCGCCGCTGAGCAGCGGGGCCATGGCGACGCGTTCGCGAGCGGCAGCCAGGGTCTGGCCATCGGCTTCATAAGCGCGGGCATGTACGGTGCCGGTACGGATCTGCTGGTCTGTCGGCAGATCCTTCAGGCTTTGCAGACTCGGGTGGTTGAGCGCTGCCAATGCAGCCTTGGGCTGATTGCGGGCCATGGCCAACTCAGCGGCCAGGGTGCTGGCAAATACTTGTGCGGCCGGTTTCAGGACATCCAGCGGCACCTGCGCAAGAATCTGCGACGAGCGGCCAGGGTTGTTCTGGTGGAACGCCAGGTCAGCCGCACTCAGGCGCAGCAGCGCGGCCTTTTCTGGCGTCTTGGCGGTAGTTGCCTGTTCGAGCAGTTGCTCGATACTGGCATCCGGGGTCCGGGGCAGGTCGCCAAGGCTGGACGAGGGCGAGCTGGCACAAGCGGCCAGGAGGGCAGCGAGGCAGAGGGCGGAGAGCAGCCGCAGGCAAGCGATCATGTAAGTGTTCCTGATACCGATCAAATTAGCGTGGAATTGTACCCAAGCACTGGCTCAGGCGCGATGTTACTGGCGTGAAAGCGTCGATTTAGGTCGTGCAAATGTTGCAATCGCTCGTCGATGGCTGAAAAAGCATCCATCGTGATGGCGTATTTTCGAAGCGCCTACGCGCTACACTATGGCTTTTGCCAACCATCGAGGTGTGCGTTTTGACTGCTCCAGGTCCTTTGAATTCCACTGCTGGCTCGCTTTTTGTGGTGGCGACGCCGATTGGCAACCTGGACGACATCAGTGCCCGGGCGCTGAAGGTGTTGCGCGAAGTCAAGCTGATCGCGGCGGAAGACACGCGTCACTCCCAGCGGTTGATGCAGCATTTTGGTATCAGCACGCCATTAGCGGCGTGCCATGAACACAACGAGCGCGAAGAGGGCAGCCGCTTCATCACCCGTCTGCTGGCGGGGGACGACGTGGCACTGATCTCCGACGCGGGTACACCGCTGATTTCCGACCCGGGCTACCATCTGGTACGTCAGGCGCGTGCCGCAGGTATCAATGTAGTGCCTGTTCCGGGTGCGTGCGCGCTGATCGCCGCATTATCTGCCGCCGGCTTGCCGTCGGACCGTTTTATCTTTGAAGGCTTTTTGCCGGCCAAGGCGGTTGGGCGGCGTGCGCGCCTTCAAGCCTTGAAGGAAGAACCGCGTACCTTGATCTTCTATGAGGCTCCGCATCGCATCCTGGAATGCCTGGAAGATATGGAGTTGGTGTTTGGCGGTGAGCGCCTGGCGCTGCTGGCCCGTGAGCTGACCAAGACCTTCGAGACCCTCAAGGGGCTGCCGCTGGAGGCATTGCGTGCCTTTGTCGAGGGTGACAGCAACCAGCAGCGTGGCGAGTGCGTGGTGTTGGTGGCCGGCTGGACCGCGCCGGAAAACGAAGACGCGGTCGGCAGTGAGGCGATGCGCATCCTGGACTTACTGCTCAAGGAAATGCCCCTCAAGCGCGCCGCGGCCCTGGCGGCGGAAATTACCGGCTTGCGTAAGAATGTGTTGTATCAAGTCGCGCTGGAAAAACAGAAAGCCGAATAGTTCCGGGGTTTAACCTGTATTTCGTCTGAACGTGATGGCCATTCTGAACTTTTATTACTTGTCCTGAGGCCGTCGTGCCGTTAACCTGCGCGGCGGAGAGTCGATTGGACAGTCGCTGCCCTCTATGAAAATTAGGGGGGGGAGGAAAGTCCGGGCTCCATAGGGCGAAGTGCCAGGTAATGCCTGGGAGGCGTGAGCCTACGGAAAGTGCCACAGAAAATAACCGCCTAAGCACTTCGGTGCCGGTAAGGGTGAAAAGGTGCGGTAAGAGCGCACCGCACGACTGGCAACAGTTCGTGGCTAGGTAAACCCCACTTGGAGCAAGACCAAATAGGGTCCCAAGGCGTGGCCCGCGCTGGGACCGGGTAGGTTGCTAAAGATGTCCAGTGATGGCCATCGTAGACGAATGACTGTTCAAGACAGAACCCGGCTTATAGATCGACTCTCCACCTTTTTTCCTTCTGTCCGGATCTCGGGCAGAAAACCGGTAGTAACGCAAGACTCCCTCCCTGCCGAATCATTGGCAGATGCATCTTCGTAATACCAAAAAAATCTTACTCTTAATAAATCACTTTAACTTTAAGCCATAGCTCCATGAGCTATTTGCGGTTGTTGAGTCAAAAACATCGCCAAACTCTCGTTTCTCCTCCTTTTGCGCTCCTAAATCTCCGTTCTGTAAGGCTTTTCCTTGAATCCGCGCCTTGACGGTGTGGTGGGCGCATTCCTATAGTGTGCGCAAGTGGCGGAAAGTGGCACAAAGTGGGTTTTTTGAACGTAAAACGCTAAAATTTGGAGAAACGCAACTGTGTTTCGCGGAGCCAACGCTATCAGTCTCGATGCAAAAGGCCGTCTCGCCATGCCGAGCCGGTATCGTGACGAGCTCATTTCGCGAAGTTCAGGCCAGTTAATCATCACGATTGATGCTGTTGACCCTTGTTTATGTGTTTACCCCCTCGATGAGTGGGAGTTGATTGAAACCAAGTTGCGCGCTCTGCCTTCATTGCGTGAAGAAAACCGTCGCCTGCAGCGTTTGCTGATTGGTAATGCCGTCGACCTCGAACTGGATGGCAGCGGTCGTTTCCTGGTGCCTCCGCGTCTGCGCGAATACGCCAAGCTCGACAAGCGCGCAATGCTGGTGGGCCAACTGAACAAGTTCCAATTGTGGGACGAAGATGCCTGGGATGCTGTTTCTGCAGCTGACCTGGCGGCTATTCAACAACCGGGCGCCATGCCTGATGAACTGCGTGATTTGATCCTGTGACTATTGATAGCGGCTTTAACCACATCACCGTACTGCTTGACGAAGCCGTTGAGGCTCTCGCCGTACGCGCGGATGGCTGCTATGTGGATGGCACCTTCGGCAGGGGCGGGCATAGCCGTTTGATACTCAGCCAGCTCGGATCTGACGGCAAACTCCTCGGATTCGACAAAGACCCTCAAGCGATTGCCACCGGGCAAGCGCTAGCGGCCGAAGACGGCCGCTTTGTCGTTGTGCAGCGTAGCTTTGCCGAGCTGGGTGCCGAAGTGACCGAACGCGGCATGGCAGGCAAGGTGGCCGGGGTTTTGCTCGATCTGGGCGTGTCCTCGCCACAACTCGACGACCCGGAGCGCGGCTTCAGCTTCATGAACGACGGCCCCCTCGATATGCGCATGGATCCTACCCGGGGCGTCAGTGCTGCGCAGTTCATCGCCACGGCGCCGGTGGAAGAAATCGCCCGCGTGTTCAAGGAATATGGTGAAGAACGTTTCGCCGGCCGCATGGCTCGCGCCGTGGTCGAGCGCCGCGAGATCCAGCCGTTCGAACGTACCGCCGACCTGGCCGAAGTGCTGAAGGTTGCCAACCCTGCTTGGGAAAAAGGTAAAAATCCGGCCACCCGTGCGTTCCAGGGCCTGCGTATTCACGTCAATAACGAACTGGGTGACTTGGAAGCCGGCCTTGAAGCCGCGCTGGATGCCCTCGAAGTGGGGGGGCGCCTGGTGGTGATCAGCTTCCACTCCCTGGAAGACCGCATCGTCAAACTGTTCATGCGTCGCCTGGTCAAGGGCGAGACGGATAACCTGCCGCGCAACCTGCCGGTGCGTTTCGAAGCCTTTGTGCCGAAAATCAAGATCCATGGCAAAGCGCAGTTCGCTTCCGAAGCTGAACTCAAGGCCAACCCGCGTGCCCGTAGTGCCGTCATGCGTGTTGCGGAGAAGTTACGGTGAGCAAGCTTTTCGCCAAGCCCCTCCCGGGCGGTAGCTTCTTTATGTTGCTGCTGTTTATCGGCGTGCTGGTGTCCGCGATCGCGGTGTCCTACAGCGCCCACTGGAACCGCCAGTTGCTCAATACCCTGTACGGGGAATTGAGCGTGCGCGACAAGGCTCAGGCGGAGTGGGGTCGGTTGATTCTCGAGCAAAGCACCTGGACCGCCCACAGCCGTATCGAGGTGCTGGCCACCGAGCAGCTGAAAATGCACATTCCGGGCGCGGCCGAAGTCCGCATGGTGGCGCCATGATGAAGCTCGAAGGCGCACTCTACCCATGGCGCTTCCGCGTGGTGCTCGGCTTGCTGGCGCTGATGGTGGGCGCAATCGCCTGGCGCATCATCGACCTGCAGGTCGTCGACCGTGACTTCCTGATTGGTCAGGGCGATGCCCGTAGCCTGCGTCATATCCCGATCCCGGCGCACCGTGGCCTGATCACCGACCGCAACGGCGAGCCTCTGGCCGTCAGTACCCCGGTGACGACCCTGTGGGCCAACGCCAAGGAACTGCAGACCGCCAAGGAAAAATGGCCGGAACTCGCAGCCGCCCTGGGCCAGGATCCGAAAGCCCTGGCTGAGCGTCTGGAAGCCCAGGCCAATAAAGAATTCATCTACCTGGTTCGCGGGCTCACCCCTGAGCAGGGCCAGCAAGTGCTCGACCTTAAAGTCCCCGGTGTCTACGGCATCGAGGAGTTTCGTCGTTTCTACCCAGCCGGTGAAACCACCGCGCATATGGTCGGCTTCACCGATATCGACGACCACGGTCGCGAAGGTGTCGAGCTGGCCTACGATGAATGGCTGGCCGGGGTTCCCGGCAAGCGACAGGTCATCAAGGACCGGCGCGGCAGGCTGATCAAGGATGTCCAGGTCACCAAGAACGCCAAGGCTGGCAAGCCCTTGGCGTTGTCGATTGACCTGCGTCTGCAATACCTGGCCAACCGTGAACTGCGTAACGCGATCATAGAGAACGGCGCCAAGGCCGGTAGCCTGGTTATCATGGACGTGAAGACCGGCGAAATCCTCGCAATGGTCAACCAGCCGACCTACAACCCGAACAACCGTCGCAACCTGCAACCGGCGATGATGCGTAACCGCGCCATGATCGACGTGTTCGAGCCGGGTTCGACCATGAAAGCCATCTCCATGAGTGCCGCCCTCGAAACCGGGCGCTGGAAGCCGAGCGACAAAGTCGAGGTTTACCCAGGCACCTTGCAGTTGGGCAAATACACCATTCGTGACGTGTCCCGTACCGAAGGTCCGGTGCTGGATTTGACCGGTATTCTGATCAACTCCAGTAACGTGGGTATGAGTAAGGTCGCCTTCGATATCGGCGGCGAAACCATCTACCACCTGGCCCAGAAGATCGGCTTGGGCCAACCCACCGGCCTGGATTTCCCGGGCGAGCGCGTGGGCAACCTGCCGAACTACCGCGACTGGAAAAAAGCCGAGACCGCCACACTGTCCTATGGCTACGGCCTGTCGGTAACGGCGATCCAGCTGGCGCACGCTTTCTCGGTATTGGCCAATAACGGTCGCATGGTTCCTTTGAGCCTGATCCATGTCGACGAAGCGCCGAAAGCTACCCAGGTCATCCCGGAAAAAGTCGCCAAGACCATGCAAGGCATGCTGCAACAAGTGATCGAAGCCCCGCGTGGCGTATTCCGCGCCCAGGTGCCGGCCTATCACGTGGCAGGCAAGTCCGGTACGGCGCGTAAAACGTCGGTGGGTACCAAGGGCTATGCCGAAAACTCCTACCGCTCACTGTTCGCCGGCTTCGGCCCGATGAGTGATCCGCGCTACGCCATCGTCGTAGTGATTGATGAACCGAGTAAAGCCGGCTACTTCGGTGGCCTGGTATCGGCGCCGGTGTTCAGCAAAGTCATGTCCGGCACCCTGCGTCTGATGAACATCACGCCGGACAATCTGCCGCCGACCCAACAAGCGAATGCCGGAGCACCGGCCGCCGCTGCAAAAGCCAATGGAGGGCGCGGCTGATGTCTCTTAGCCTGAACAAGATTTTCGCCCACGCCGGTCACGACCTGTTGATTCGCGAGCTGAGCCTGGACAGCCGTAGCGTACGCGCCGGGGACCTGTTCCTGGCGGTGCCTGGTGGCAAATTCGATGGTCGCGAGCATATCGCCGATGCGCTGCAGCGCGGCGCTGCGGCCGTGGCTTATGAAGTGGAAGGCGCCACCGTGTTGCCGATCACCGATGTCCCGTTGATTCCGGTCAAGGGCTTGGCGGCGCAATTGTCCGATATCGCCGGGCGTTTCTATGGCGACCCGAGTCGCCAGCTGAACCTGGTGGGCGTGACCGGTACCAACGGCAAGACCAGCGTGACCCAGCTGGTCGCACAAGCGCTTGACCTGCTGGGCCAGCACTGCGGCATTGTCGGCACGCTGGGCACCGGTTTTTATGGCGCGCTGCAAAGCGGCCTGCACACAACGCCGAACCCGATCGCCGTGCAAGCCACCCTGGCCGACCTGAAAAAGGCCGGTGCCAAGGCGGTGGCCATGGAAGTGTCTTCCCATGGCCTGCACCAGGGCCGCGTTGCGGCGCTGGCCTTTGATGTGGCGGTGATGACCAACCTGTCCCGCGATCACCTGGACTACCACGGCACCATGGAGGCCTACGCTGCCGAAAAGGCCAAGCTGTTTGCCTGGAATGACTTGAAGTGCCGCGTGGTGAACCTGGATGACGCGTTCGGTCGTCAGTTGGCGGCCCAGGAGGGTGAGTCGCGCCTGATCAGCTACAGCCTGGAAGACGCCAGCGCGTACCTGTATTGCCGAGAAGCCCAGTTCAATGACGAAGGCGTGCTCGCCACACTGGTGACTCCACAAGGCGAGCACCACTTGCGCAGCAGCCTGTTGGGGCGTTTCAACCTGAGTAACGTCCTCGCCGCCATCGGCGCGTTGCTCGGCCTGGATTACGCCCTCGACGAAATCCTGAAAGTCCTGCCGAAGCTGGAAGGTCCGGTCGGCCGTATGCAGCGCCTGGGTGGCGGTTCGCAGCCGTTGGTGGTGGTCGATTATGCCCACACGCCGGACGCCCTCGAAAAAGTCCTGGTGGCCCTGCGCCCACACGCCAAGGGCAAATTGCTCTGCCTGTTCGGCTGCGGTGGTGACCGTGATCGGGGCAAGCGTCCGTTGATGGCCGAGATTGTCGAGCGCCTGGCCGACGGCATGCTCGTGACCGACGACAACCCGCGCAGCGAAAACCCGAGCCAGATTTTCGACGACATCCGTGCTGGTTTCAAAGACGCTTCCAAGGCCACGTTCGTTGCCGGTCGTGGTGCAGCCATTGCCCAGTTGATCGCCAGCGCCGGCGCTGACGACGTGGTGGTGCTGGCCGGTAAAGGCCATGAGGACTACCAGGAAATCAACGGCGAACGCCATGCCTTCTCCGATCTGGTCGAGGCCGATCATGCCTTGACCGCCTGGGAGGTTGCCCATGCTTAAGGCGATGAAGTTCAGCGAACTGGCCCAGACCCTTTCGGCCCGCGTGTTGTCGAGCGACTGCAGCTTCGACGGCGTCAGTATCGACAGCCGTAATATCAAGCCGGGCCAGCTGTTTGTGGCTTTGGCCGGCCCGCGCTTTGACGGGCACGATTACCTGAACGACGTTGCCGCCAAAGGTGCAGTCGGGGCTCTGGTGCAACGTGAAGTTGCGGACTGCGCCTTGCCGCAGTTGCTGGTCGCCGATACCCGCCTGGCCCTCGGTCAGCTGGGTGCGCTGAACCGCGTCGCCTTTGACAAGCCTGTCGCGGCCATCACCGGCTCCAGCGGCAAGACCACGGTCAAGGAGCTGCTTGCCGGTGTGTTGCGCACGCGTGGGCCGGTGCTCGCTACCCGTGGCAACCTGAACAATGATTTCGGCGCTCCGCTGACCCTGCTCGAACTGGCCCCGGAACACACGGCGGCAGTGATCGAACTGGGCGCTTCGCGCATCGGCGAAATCGCCTACACCGTGGCGCTGACCAAGCCTCACGTAGCGATCATCAGCAACGCCGGTACCGCCCACGTCGGTGAGTTCGGCGGCCCGCAGAAAATCGTCGAGGCCAAGGGTGAAATCCTTGAGGGTCTCGACGCATCCGGCACTGCGGTTTTGAATCTCGACGACAAGGCTTTCGAGACCTGGCGTGTACGCGCTGCCGGTCGCAAGGTGCTGACTTTTGCCGTACTGAATGCCGCCGCTGATTTCCACGCCTCCGATATCTCTGTCGACGCCCGTGGCTGCCCGTCGTTCACCCTGCATACCCCGCAGGGCAGTGCGCGGGTGCAACTGAATCTGCTCGGCAACCATAACGTCGCCAATGCCCTGGCCGCCGCCGCCGCTGCGTACGCCCTGGGTGTGTCGTTGTTCGGTATCGCGACCGGCCTGGGCGCCGTGCAGCCGGTCAAGGGGCGTACCGTGGCGCAGTTGGCAAGCAACGGTATGCGCGTCATTGATGACACTTACAACGCCAACCCATCCTCCATCAATGCCGCCGTGGATCTGCTCAAGGGCTTCGACGGGCGCAAGGTGCTGGTCTTGGGCGATATCGGCGAATTGGGCGACTGGGCTGAACAAGGCCACCGTGAAGTTGGCGCGTATGCCGCCGGCAAAGTCGATGCGCTTTACGCCGTCGGCTCGAACATGGCGCACGCCGTCAACGCCTTTGGCGCAGGCGCGCGGCACTTCGCGACCCAGGCCGAATTGATCCAGGCGCTGACAGCGGCTGAACAAGACAAACACACCACTATTTTGATCAAGGGATCGCGCAGCGCGGTGATGGAAAACGTCGTCGCGGCCTTGTGTGGCTCAAGTACGGAGAAACATTAATGCTGCTGCTGCTGGCTGAGTATCTGCAACAGTTCTACAAAGGCTTCGCGGTCTTTCAGTACCTGACCCTGCGCGGGATTCTGGGTGTGCTGACCGCGCTGTCTCTGTCGCTGTTCCTGGGGCCATGGATGATCCGTACCCTGCAGAACCTGCAAATTGGTCAATCGGTTCGCAATGACGGCCCGCAGTCGCACCTGTCCAAGTCCGGCACCCCGACCATGGGCGGTGCGTTGATCCTGTCGTCCATCGGTATCAGCACCTTGTTGTGGGCCGACCTGCACAACCGCTATGTGTGGGTGGTATTGCTGGTGACCCTGTTGTTCGGCGCCATCGGCTGGGTGGACGACTACCGCAAAGTGATCGAGAAAAACTCCAAGGGGCTGCCAAGCCGCTGGAAGTATTTCTGGCAATCGGTGTTCGGGCTCGCCGCTGCGATTTTCCTCTACACCACTGCGCCAAGCGCGGTCGAAACCACCCTGATCATCCCGATGCTCAAGGACGCCAGCATTCCCCTCGGCGTTGGTTTCGTGGTGCTGACCTACTTCGTGATCGTCGGCTCCAGCAACGCGGTGAACCTGACCGACGGCCTTGATGGCCTCGCGATCATGCCGACGGTGATGGTGGGCGGTGCGCTCGGCATCTTCTGCTACCTGTCGGGTAACGTGAAATTCGCTGAATACCTGCTGATTCCCTACGTACCGGGCGCTGGCGAGTTGATCGTGTTCTGCGGCGCACTGATCGGTGCCGGCCTGGGGTTCCTGTGGTTCAACACCTACCCGGCCCAAGTCTTCATGGGCGACGTCGGCGCACTCGCGCTGGGCGCGGCCCTGGGTACCATCGCGGTGATCGTTCGCCAGGAAATCGTGCTGTTCATCATGGGCGGTGTGTTCGTGATGGAAACCCTGTCGGTGGTCATCCAGGTGGCTTCCTTCAAATTGACCGGGCGTCGTGTGTTCCGCATGGCGCCGATTCACCACCACTTTGAACTCAAGGGCTGGCCCGAGCCACGCGTGATTGTCCGTTTCTGGATCATCACCGTGATTCTCGTGCTGATCGGCCTTGCCACCCTGAAACTGAGGTAGAAACGAGTGTCCCTGATCGCTTCAGACCACTTCCGCATCGTTGTCGGCCTCGGCAAGAGCGGCATGTCCCTGGTTCGCTTCCTGGCGAGCCGGGGCGTGGCGTTCGCCGTGGCCGACACGCGGGAAAATCCACCGGAGCTGGTCACGCTGCGCCGTGACTATCCGCACGTGGAAGTGCGTTGTGGCGAGCTGGATGTCGAGTTTCTGTGCCGCGCCGACGAGCTCTACGTGAGCCCCGGCCTGGCGCTGGCGACACCGGCCCTGCAAGCAGCAGCGGCGCGTGGCGTGAAGCTGTCGGGCGATATCGACCTGTTTGCGCGGCACGCGAAGGCGCCGATCGTGGCCATCAGCGGCTCCAATGCAAAAAGCACCGTGACTACCCTGGTCGGGGAGATGGCCGTAGCGGCCGGCAAGCGTGTGGCCGTGGGCGGCAACCTCGGCGTGCCGGCCCTGGATTTGCTCAGCGACGACGTCGAGCTGTACGTCATGGAGCTATCGAGCTTCCAGCTGGAAACCACCCACGACCTGGGCGCCGAAGTCGCCACCGTGCTGAACGTCAGCGAAGACCACATGGACCGCTACAGCGGCCTGCCGGCGTATCACCTGGCCAAACACCGGATCTTCCGCGGTGCCAGGCAGGTGGTGGTCAACCGTCAGGATGCCTTGAGCCGTCCGCTGATGGGCGAGGGCCTGCCGTGCTGGACCTTCGGTCTGGGCAAACCCGACTTCAAGGCCTTCGGTATCCGTGAAGAAAACGGCGAGAAATACCTGGCCTTCGAATTCCAGAACCTGATGCCGGTGCGCGAGCTGAAAATCCGCGGTGCGCATAACCAGTCCAACGCCCTGGCGGCACTGGCGCTCGGTCATGCCGTTGGCCTGCCGTTCGATGCCATGTTGTCGAGCCTGCGCACATTCGGTGGTCTTGAGCATCGCTGCCAGTGGGTTCGCGACCTGGATGGCGTCAGCTACTACAACGATTCCAAAGCGACCAACGTCGGTGCGGCGCTGGCGGCCATCGAAGGCCTCGGCGCCGATATCGAAGGCAAGTTGGTGTTGATTGCCGGCGGTGATGGCAAAGGCGCCGACTTCAAAGACCTCAAAGAGCCGGTCGCCGCACATTGCCGCGCCGTGGTGTTGATGGGCCGTGATTCGGACCTGATCGGTGCCGCCATTGGTGACGCCGTGCCGCAGGTTCGCGTGACGTCCCTGGACGACGCCATTGCGCAATGCAGGGCCCTGGCCCAGCCGGGCGATGCGGTGTTGCTGTCGCCGGCCTGTGCCAGTTTCGACATGTTCAAGAACTACGAAGAGCGCGGCCAGTTGTTTGCCCGCGGCGTGGAGGCCTTGGCATGAGCATCAATTTCAGAAACATCATCAAGCCGTACCCGTCGCCGATCATCACCGGGCGTGGTATCGACCTCGACTTCCCAATGCTCGCCGGCTGCCTCGCGCTGCTGGGCCTGGGCCTGGTGATGATCACTTCGGCATCCTCCGAAGTTGCCGCCGTGCAGTCGGGCAACACCCTCTACATGATGATCCGTCACCTGGTGTACCTGGTGATCGGCCTCGGGGCCGGCGTTGTCACCATGATGATCCCCATCGCCACCTGGCAGCGCCTGGGTTGGATGATGCTGATCGGTGCGTTCGGCTTGCTGGTCATGGTGATCCTGCCCGGCATCGGTCGCGAGGTGAACGGTTCGATGCGCTGGATCGGCTTCGGTGCGTTCAACGTGCAGCCGTCGGAAATCGCCAAGGTGTTCGTGGTGATCTACCTCGCCGGCTACCTGGTACGTCGACAGAAAGAAGTGCGCGAAAGCTGGATGGGCTTCTTCAAGCCGTTCATCGTGCTGCTGCCGATGGCCGGCCTGTTGCTGATGGAACCCGACTTCGGCGCAACCGTGGTGATGATGGGTGCGGCGGCGGCGATGTTGTTCCTGGGCGGCGTGGGCCTGTTCCGTTTCACCTTGATGGTGGTGCTGGCGGTTGCGGCGGTGACGATTCTGGTCCAGGCGCAACCCTATCGTATGGCGCGTCTGATTACCTTTACCGACCCCTGGTCCGACCAGTTCGGTTCCGGCTACCAGTTGACCCAGGCGCTGATCGCCTTCGGTCGCGGCGAGTGGCTGGGCGTGGGCCTGGGCAACAGTGTGCAGAAGCAGTTCTACCTGCCGGAAGCGCATACCGACTTCGTATTCTCGGTGCTCGCCGAAGAGCTGGGCGTGGTGGGTTCGCTGTGCACCGTCGCGTTGTTCCTGTTTGTGTGCGTACGCGGTATGTACATCGGCTTGTGGGCCGAGAAGGCCAAACAGTTTTTCGCCGCCTATGTGGCGTACGGCTTGTCGTTCCTGTGGATCGGCCAGTTCCTGATCAACATCGGGGTGAACGTCGGCCTGCTGCCGACCAAGGGCCTGACCTTGCCGTTCCTCAGTTATGGCGGCAGTTCGTTGGTGATCTGCTGCGTGTGCCTGGGCTTGTTGCTGCGCATCGAGTGGGAGAGTCGAACCCACCTGGGCAGCGAAGAGATGGAGTTCAGCGAAAGCGACTTCGCCGAGGAGCCGTCTCATGGGCGCTAACGTGCTGATCATGGCGGGCGGCACCGGGGGCCATGTGTTCCCGGCCCTGGCTTGCGCCCGTGAATTCCAGAGCCGTGGCTACACCGTGCACTGGCTGGGGACGCCACGTGGCATCGAGAACGACCTGGTACCGAATGCCGGCCTGCCGTTGCATTTGATCAACGTCACTGGCCTGCGTGGCAAAAGCAAACTGTCCCTGCTCAAGGCGCCGTTTGTGCTGCTCAAGGCGGTGTTCCAGGCACGCAGGATCATCCGCGAACTGAAGCCGGTCTGTGTGCTCGGTTTTGGTGGTTACGTCACCGGCCCTGGCGGTGTTGCCGCCAGGCTCGCGGGTGTGCCGGTGATCGTGCACGAGCAGAACGCCGTCGCCGGCACCGCCAACCGCCTGCTGGCGCCGTTGGCTGCGCGGGTGTGCGAGGCTTTCCCGAAGACCTTTGGTGTCTCGGACAAACTGCGTACCACCGGCAACCCGGTACGCACCGAACTGTTTATGGATATCGCGCGCCAGGCCCTGGTCGGGCGCAAGGCTCACCTGCTGATCCTGGGCGGAAGCCTGGGCTCCGAGCCGCTGAACAAGCTGCTGCCGGAAGCCGTGGCGCAACTCCCGGTGGAGCTGCGCCCGGAGATCTTCCATCAGGCCGGCAAGGATCATGGTGAAGTCACCGCCACGCGCTATCGCGAGGCAGGTGTAGAGGCGAACGTACAGCCCTTCATCAAAGACATGGCCCACGCCTATGGCTGGGCCGACCTGGTGGTCTGTCGCGCTGGTGCGCTGACCGTCAGTGAACTGGCCGCCGCCGGTCTGCCATCGTTGCTGGTGCCTTTGCCCCATGCCATCGACGATCACCAGACCCGCAACGCCGAATATTTGGCCGGGGAGGGCGCCGCCTTCCTGCTGCCGCAAAGAACGACTGGCGCCGCCGATTTGGCCGCACGCCTGACCGAGGTTTTGATGCAACCGGAACGACTCAGCAACATGGCGAGCACCGCAAGCCGCCTGGCCAAACCCGACGCTACCCGCACCGTGGTGGATATCTGCCTGGAGGTGGCCCATGGTTGAGAATCAGAAAGCCATGCCACAACCGGAGATGCGCCGCATCCGTCGTATCCACTTCGTCGGGATCGGCGGCGTGGGCATGTGCGGTATTGCCGAGGTCTTGCTGAACCTGGGTTACCAGGTGTCCGGTTCGGACTTGAAAGAGTCGCCGGTGACCGATCGCCTGAAGTCCTTCGGTGCACAGATCTTTATCGGCCATCGTGCCGAGAACGCCGCCGAGGCGGACGTGCTGGTGGTTTCCAGTGCCGTGAACACCTCCAACCCGGAAGTGGCCACCGCCCTTGAACGGCGTATTCCGGTGGTGCCACGCGCCGAGATGCTGGCCGAGCTGATGCGCTATCGCCATGGCATCGCCGTCGCCGGTACTCACGGCAAAACCACCACCACCAGCCTGATCGCCTCGGTATTCGCCGCCGGTGGCCTGGACCCGACGTTCGTGATTGGTGGCCGCCTGAATGCAGCCGGCACCAATGCACAGCTCGGCACCAGCCGCTACCTGATCGCCGAAGCCGACGAAAGTGATGCCAGCTTCCTGCACCTGCAACCGTTGGTGGCGGTGGTGACCAACATCGACGCGGACCACATGGCGACCTACGACGGCGACTTCAACAAGTTGAAGAAAACCTTCGTCGAGTTCCTGCACAACCTGCCGTTCTACGGGTTGGCCGTGGTGTGCCTGGACGATCCGGTCGTGCGTGAAATCCTGCCGCTGGTCAAGCGCCCGACCGTGACCTACGGCTTCAGCGAAGACGCGGACGTGCGCGCAATCAATGTGCGCCAGGAAGGCATGCAAACTTTCTTCACCGTGCTGCGTCCTGATCGTGAGCCGCTGGATGTCTCGGTCAACATGCCGGGCAACCACAACGTGCTCAACTCCCTGGCGACCATCTGCATCGCCACCGACGAGGGCGTCAGCGATGAAGCCATTGTCGAAGGCTTGTCGCGCTTTGCCGGTGTGGGCCGCCGCTTCCAGGTCTACGGCCAGTTGCCGGTAGACGGTGGCGACGTGATGCTGGTGGACGACTACGGCCACCACCCGACTGAAGTCGCGGCGGTGATCAAGGCCGTGCGCGGTGGTTGGCCGGAGCGCCGCCTGGTGATGGTCTACCAGCCGCACCGCTACAGCCGCACCCGCGACCTGTATGACGATTTCGTCAATGTATTGGCCGATGCCAACGTGCTGCTGTTGATGGAAGTCTACCCGGCCGGTGAAGAACCGATTCCGGGCGCCGACAGCCGCAAGTTGTGCAACAGCATCCGCCAGCGTGGCCAGTTGGACCCTATCTATATCGAGCGCGGCGTGGATCTGGCGCCGCTCGTCAAGCCGCTGTTGCGTGCCGGCGATATCCTGCTGTGCCAGGGCGCCGGCGACATCGGTGGCCTTGCCCCTAAATTGCTGGCGAGCCCGCTTTTCGCCGCTGCCGAAAAGGGGAAGTCGAAATGACCACTGACTACGGCTCCCTGTTTTCCAGAATCACCCCGGCCGACTTCGGCCGTGTAGCGGTGCTGTTCGGCGGTAAAAGCGCCGAGCGCGAAGTGTCGCTCAAATCCGGCAACGCCGTGCTCGAAGCCTTGCAAAGCGCCGGTGTGAATGCCTTCGGTATCGACGTGGGCGATGATTTCCTCGCCCGCCTGCAGGCCGAGAAGATCGACCGCGCCTTCATCATTCTCCACGGCCGTGGCGGTGAAGACGGCAGCATGCAGGGGCTGTTGGAGTGCGCGGGCATCCCTTACACCGGCAGCGGCATCCTCGCTTCTGCCTTGGCCATGGACAAGTTGCGCACCAAGCAGGTGTGGCACAGCCTGGGGATTCCAACCCCGCGTCACAGCGTTCTGTGCAGCGAAGACGATTGTATTTCTGCGGCCAAGGAACTGGGTCTGCCTTTGATCGTCAAACCTGCCCATGAAGGCTCCAGTATCGGCATGGCCAAAGTGAACTCGGCCGCCGAATTGATCGACGCATGGAAAGCGGCAAGTACCTACGATTCGCAAGTGTTGGTGGAACAGTGGATCCAAGGTCCCGAGTACACCATCGCCACCCTGCGTGGCCAGGTATTGCCGCCTATCGCATTGGGTACGCCCCACACCTTTTATGACTACGACGCCAAGTACCTGGCCTCCGATACCCAGTACCGGATTCCATGTGGCCTCGATTCAACCAAGGAACAGCAATTGATGGACCTCACGGCGAAAGCCTGTGAGGCACTGGGTATCGCCGGTTGGGCGCGGGCAGACGTGATGCAGGATGAGCAAGGGAATTTCTGGTTCCTGGAAGTCAACACCGCTCCCGGCATGACCGATCACAGCCTGGTACCTATGGCCGCCCGTGCCGCCGGTCTGGATTTCCAGCAGCTGGTGCTGGCGATCCTGGCCGCAAGCGTTGAGTCAAGAGGCTAAGAACATGAACGGCGCATCGCTTCGTCATCAGCCCCCACCCGTACCGAGCCGCAAGCCGGTGCCGCGGGGTGCCAGCCGAATGGTGGCTAAAGAGCCGATGTCGGTGCGCTTGCCCAAGGCCAACTTTGGCTTCCTCAAGGCGCTGTTCTGGCCGGTGTTGCTGGTGGCGTTGGGTTTCGGCACCTACGAGGGCGCCCAGCGTCTGCTGCCGTATGCCGACCGACCGATTACCAAGGTCAGTGTGCAGGGCGACTTGAGCTACATCAGCCAGCAGGCGGTGCAGCAGCGCATCGGCCCGTACCTGGCGGCGAGCTTCTTCACCATCGACCTGGCCGGTATGCGCTCGGAGCTGGAACAGATGCCGTGGATCGCCCACGCCGAAGTCCGCCGTGTATGGCCGGACCAGGTGACGATCCGCCTGGAAGAGCAACTGCCCGTGGCCCGTTGGGGCGATGGCGCGTTGCTGAACAACCAGGGGCAGGCGTTTGCGCCTCGTGAAGTGGCCAACTATGAGCACCTGCCGCAGCTGTTCGGGCCGCAGCGGGCGCAACAGCAAGTGATGCAGCAGTACCAGGCGTTGAGCCAGATGCTGCGGCCGCTGGGCTTCTCCATTGCACGCCTGGAATTGCGTGAGCGGGGCAGCTGGTTTTTGACGACCGGGGCAGGCAGTTCCGGCCCGGGCATCGAGTTGTTGCTGGGACGCGACCGCTTGGTGGAGAAGATGCGCCGCTTTATTGCCATCTATGACAAAACCTTGAAAGAACAGATTACGAACATTGCGAGCGTCGACCTGCGTTACGCCAACGGCCTGGCCGTCGGCTGGCGTACACCGGCTGCGCCCACGGCAGCACAACCCGCTGTCGCGAAGAATTAAGAAGAGGCAGGACCCATGGCAAACGTGCAAAGCGGCAAAATGATCGTCGGTCTCGATATCGGCACCTCCAAGGTGGTGGCGCTGGTGGGCGAGGTCGGGGAAGACGGCACGATCGAAATCGTCGGTATTGGCACGCATCCGTCCCGGGGCCTCAAGAAGGGCGTGGTGGTCAACATCGAGTCCACCGTGCAATCGATCCAGCGCGCCATCGAAGAAGCGCAGCTGATGGCCGGTTGCCGGATTCACTCGGCGTTCGTCGGCGTTGCCGGTAACCACATCCGCAGCTTGAACTCCCACGGCATCGTGGCGATCCGCGACCGCGAAGTCAGTTCGGCCGACCTCGAGCGCGTCCTCGACGCCGCCCAGGCCGTGGCCATCCCGGCTGACCAGCGCGTCCTGCACACCCTGCCGCAGGACTATGTGATCGACAACCAGGAAGGTGTTCGCGAGCCCCTGGGCATGTCGGGCGTACGTCTGGAGGCCAAGGTCCACGTGGTGACCTGCGCCGTCAACGCCGCGCAGAACATTGAAAAATGCGTGCGCCGCTGCGGCCTGGAAATCGACGACATCATTCTCGAGCAACTGGCTTCGGCCTACTCGGTACTGACCGACGACGAAAAAGAACTGGGCGTGTGCCTGGTGGACATCGGTGGCGGCACCACCGACATCGCGATCTTCACCGAAGGCGCGATCCGTCACACCGCCGTGATCCCGATTGCGGGCGACCAGGTGACCAACGACATCGCCATGGCGTTGCGGACACCGACCCAGTACGCCGAAGAAATCAAGATTCGCTACGCCTGTGCCCTGGCCAAGCTGGCCGGTGCCGGTGAAACCATCAAGGTTCCAAGCGTAGGCGACCGCCCACCGCGCGAACTGTCGCGCCAGGCCCTGGCCGAAGTGGTCGAGCCACGCTACGACGAACTGTTCACCCTGATCCAGGCGGAACTGCGCCGCAGTGGCTACGAAGATCTGATCCCGGCCGGCATCGTGCTGACCGGTGGTACCTCGAAAATGGAAGGCGCGGTCGAACTGGCCGAGGAAATCTTCCACATGCCGGTGCGCCTGGGCGTGCCCCATGGCGTGAAGGGCCTGGGCGACGTGGTGCGCAACCCGATTTATTCCACTGGCGTGGGCTTGCTGTTGTACGGGCTGCAAAAGCAGACCGACGGCATTTCCCTGTCGGGCCCGAGCATTCGTGACAGCTACCGCAGCGACGACGATGAGAAAGCGCCGTTGCTGGACCGGATCAAAAGCTGGGTGCAAGGCAACTTCTAACGATTTACCGCAACACCGCAACACCGTTCCAAGCAGTAGGCGAAAAAACTAGAGAAAATGAGAGGAGAGGGAACATGTTCGAACTCGTAGACAACATCCCCGCTAGCCCGGTCATCAAAGTGATCGGTGTCGGCGGTGGCGGCGGCAACGCTGTCAACCATATGGTCAAGAGCAACATTGAAGGCGTTGAGTTCATTTGCGCCAACACTGATGCCCAAGCGCTGAAAAGTATCGGTGCGCGGACCATCCTGCAATTGGGCACAGCCGTGACCAAGGGCCTCGGCGCTGGCGCCAACCCGGAAGTCGGCCGTCAAGCCGCTCTGGAAGACCGCGAGCGTATTGCCGAAGTACTGCAAGGCACCAACATGGTGTTCATCACCACTGGCATGGGCGGCGGTACCGGTACCGGTGCTGCGCCGATCATTGCCGAAGTGGCCAAGGAAATGGGCATTCTGACCGTCGCTGTGGTGACCCGTCCGTTCCCGTTCGAAGGCCGCAAGCGCATGCAGATCGCCGACGAAGGTATCCGTCTGCTGTCTGAAAGCGTCGACTCGTTGATCACCATTCCCAACGAGAAGCTGCTGACTATCCTGGGTAAAGACGCCAGCCTGCTGTCGGCTTTCGCCAAGGCTGACGATGTACTGGCCGGTGCCGTCCGCGGTATCTCCGACATCATCAAGCGCCCAGGCATGATCAACGTCGACTTTGCCGACGTGCGTACCGTGATGAGCGAAATGGGCATGGCGATGATGGGCACTGGCTGCGCCAGCGGTCCGAACCGTGCACGTGAAGCCACTGAAGCGGCCATCCGCAACCCGTTGCTGGAAGACGTGAACCTGCAAGGCGCGCGCGGCATTCTGGTGAACATCACCGCAGGTCCTGACCTGTCCCTGGGCGAATACTCCGACGTGGGTAGCATCATCGAAGCCTTCGCTTCCGAGCACGCCATGGTCAAGGTCGGCACCGTTATCGATCCGGACATGCGTGATGAGCTGCACGTGACCGTGGTTGCTACCGGCCTGGGTGCAAAAATCGAGAAGCCTGTGAAGGTCATCGACAACACCCTGCACAACAGCCAGGCGAGCCAGCCAGCTGCGGCTCCAGCGCCCGCGCGTCAGGAGCAGCCGTCGGTGAACTACCGTGATCTGGACCGTCCGACCGTGATGCGCAACCAGGCCCAGGCCGGTGCTGCGGCGTCCCGTAGCCTGAATCCGCAAGATGATCTGGACTACCTGGACATCCCGGCATTCTTGCGTCGTCAGGCCGATTAATGGAATGTATCAGGGCTATGAAGGTGATTGGTGTTCAGCAAAGGTCTGGTCTGGTATTATCGCCAGCCTTTGTTGATACCAGTTCGCAATTTGCGCTGAAGCGGTCCAATCCATGATTAAACAACGCACCCTGAAGAATATTATCCGTGCAACAGGTGTAGGTCTGCACTCCGGGGAGAAGGTATACCTGACCCTCAAACCTGCACCTGTCGACACCGGCATCGTGTTTGTTCGTGCCGACCTGGACCCTGTGGTGCAGATTCCTGCTCGCGCGGAAAACGTTGGCGAAACCACTATGTCGACCACATTGGTCAACGGTGACGTCAAAGTGGATACGGTGGAGCACTTGCTCTCGGCCATGGCTGGCCTGGGCATCGATAACGCCTACGTCGAGCTCTCCGCGTCCGAAGTCCCGATCATGGATGGCAGCGCTGGACCCTTCGTATTCTTGATTCAATCTGCCGGCCTGGAAGAACAGGACGCAGCCAAGAAGTTCATTCGTATTCTGCGGGAAGTGACAGTAGAAGACGGCGACAAGCGCGCCACCTTCGTCCCGTTCGAAGGCTTTAAAGTGAGCTTTGAGATCGATTTCGATCACCCCGTATTCCGTGACCGCACCCAAAGTGCAAGCGTGGATTTTTCCAGTACTTCGTTCGTAAAAGAAGTCAGCCGCGCGCGTACCTTTGGTTTCATGAGTGACATCGAGTACCTGCGCAAGCACAACCTCGCACTCGGCGGTAGCGTTGAAAACGCCATTGTGGTCGACGCGGATGGTGTACTGAACGAAGACGGCCTTCGCTATGAAGACGAATTCGTGAAGCACAAGATCCTCGATGCAATCGGTGACCTCTACCTGCTGGGCAACAGCCTGATAGGTGAGTTCAAAGGCTTCAAGTCGGGCCACGCCCTTAACAACCAGCTGCTGCGCAAGTTGATTGAGCAGACAGACGCTTGGGAAGTCGTGACCTTCGAAGATGCCAGCACCGCACCGATCTCTTACATGCGTCCCGTTGCGGCGGTGTAAGTAACAACTCTCTTTCTTTAGTTTTGAAAGGCCACCTTCGGGTGGCCTTTTTTTTATTCGCTCATTGCTATCCGGTTACGGCCCGAGTACTTGGCCTCATACAACGCCTGATCCGCACTGAGCAATAACGTCTCCAGGGACATGTGGCTGTGTTTGTCCCAGGTGCTCATGCCGATGCTCACGGTAATCGGCTGCTCGGCGCCGGGCACCAGTGGCAAGTGTTCGACACTGCTGCGGATATGTTCGGCGATCACCCAGGCGCCTTTGACGTCGGTGTGCGGCAGCACCACCGCAAACTCTTCTCCACCGTAGCGCGCGGCCAGGTCTGCCGGGCGCCGGATGTTGTCGCTGATTACCTGGGCAACCGTGCGCAGTGCCTCGTCGCCACCGTGATGGCCGTGGCGGTCGTTGAATGCCTTGAAGTGATCGACATCGATCATCAGCAGCGTCAGCGGCTCGGTCGAGCGTTGTGCGCGGTCCCATTCCAGTTGCAGGCGTTGGTCGAGCACACGGCGGTTGGCCAGGCCGGTCAGGGCGTCGGTGGCGGCCAACTCCGACAGCACTTGTTCGGCTCGATAGCGGCGGCGCAGTTCGCGACGCAGCATCCAGGTCAGCCATAACAAACCGATGCACAGTACACCGGTGGCACCACTGGTCAGCAACGCGGCACGTTTCCAGGGGGCGAACACATCCTCGCTGGACAGGGCCACCACCACGATCAGCGGCAGGTCGCCCACGTTGGTGAATGTATATAGGCGCTCTATCCCGGTGAGGGTAGAGACTGCCTGGAAGCTGCCTTCGCCTTCGCGCAGCATGCGCTTGAAGTTGGGGCGATCACTCAGGTCTTTGTCGATCATGTCGCGTTCCAGCAACGGCTGCTGGGCCAGGAGAATGCCGCGGCTGCTCAGCAGATTCACGGAGCTGCCACTGCCGATGGCGAGGCGATTGAACAATTGATCGAAATACGCCAGGCGCATGGTCGCCACCGCCACCCCGGCAAATTCGCCATTGGGCCCGGATACGCGGCGGCTGAATGCGATACGCCACACTTGCTCGCAGTCGCAGTGGATCTTGAACGGGCGGCTGATAAACAGCCCGGCGTCGGGGTTCTGTTGCTGCACCAGGAAGTAGTCGCGATCAGCAAAGTTGCGCCGTGTCGGATGCAGGGTCGAGGAGTCGGCAATCACCGCACCATTGGCATCCAGTAGCAGTACTTCGCCTTTGAAGGGCGCCGCGTTGGATTGATCAAACTGCACCAGGTGCCGGATGTCCGCAGGCACCGACGTCAAGTCCTTGTACGAGGTGGCCGCGATCAGACCCTGCAATGCCAGATCGTAGAGTTCGACGTTGCGCAGCACATCGGCGTTGATCAGCTGGGCGATGTTGGTGGTCATGCGCTTGGCCGCCTGCAGGGTGCTGGCGTGTTCACGGCTCAGCAGCGCCGTGACGATCACCACGATCAGGATTACGGTCAGGCTGCTGCCCAAAAGCAGCAACAGTTCCGAACGAACGGGCAGTTTACGAGTGCGGGGTTGGCTCATCGCGCAGACTTCAACAGGAAGATACTGGCAGTTTAGTTCTGCACGATGAAAATTAAATCATTGGTTAATAAGAAAAGTTTTTTGATCAGAACACGTTGATCGGGTAGTCCACGATCACGCGGTATTCATCCACATCCCGGTCTACCGCCGAGTAGCCATTGCCCCCGCGGTTGGTCGCCCATTGCAGGCGCACGGCCAGGTTCTTGGCCTTGCCGCCCTGCACCACGTATTTGAGGTCGATGTCGCGTTCCCAGTGCTTGGCGTCCTTACCGTCGGCGCTATACCAGGCGCTGTAGCCACGGCTGTTGGGGTCGACCTTGGTCAGGTCGGTCTTGCCGCTGATGTACGAGACGGCTGAGGTCAGGCCAGGCAGGCCGAGGCCGGCAAAATCATAAGCGTACTTGAGCTTCCACGAGCGCTCGCCAGGTCCGTTGAAGTCCGAGTATTGCTGGGAGTTATCCAGGTAAATGCTGTCGCCTTGGGTGATGTAGTCGAATGGCGTGTTGCCGTTGACCCGTTGGTAGGCGGCGGTGACGCTGTGATGGCCGATGCCTACGGTCAGGTGCAGGCTGTAGGTGTTGTTGTCGATGCTGCCGAGCAACGATTGCCCGGTGTCCTGGGTGTGATAGTAGTGCAGGCCAGGGTTGAGACTGACCAGGTCGTTCAGCGTGTAGGTGTAGTCCAGGTCGTAGTAGTACTGATGCCAGATGTCCTTGAGTTCGGAGGCGTATAGATTGCTGGTCAGGCCCGCAACACCGCTGAACGATACGCCGGCCCAGTTCAGGTGCCGGCTGTCGGTGTGGTCCGGCAGGGTGCCGTAGCTGGTGCCGATACGGCGGTGGCCGCTCTGGTTGTAGAGCTTGGTGAAACTGGCCTGGCCGCCTTCGATCATCCAACCGTCGAAACTGTGGTTGGCCAGGCTCACGCCGCGGAAGGTCTGCGGCAACATGCGGGTCATGCCGCCAGCGATTACCGGGTTGTTGAGCAACAGGTCACCGGCTTTCAGCTCGGTATCGAAAGCGCGCATTTTCAAGGTGCCGCCGGCGGTGGAAAACGAGCCGGGGGCTTTGCCGTTGCCGCTGCCATAAGGAAGGATGCTGGAACCGTCGGTGCCACCACCACCGTCAAGCTTGAGGCCGAGCATGGCATTGAGGTCCAGGCCGAATCCGACTGTGCCTTGGGTGTAACCGGACTCGAAGGTGCCGATAAAACCCTGGCCCCACTCCTTGCTGTCATCGGTGTGAATGTCGCGACGGTCGCGGTTCATGTAGTAGTTGCGGGTGTTGATGTTGAGGTGCGAGCCTTCGACGAAACCGTCGGCGGAGGTCGGGTCGGCGGCGTGGGCGAGAGAGGTGATCGTTGCTGCAATAGCGACAAATAACGGGGTGAATGTCAGCGAGGTTTTCACCAGTGAAGCTCCTTTGGTCAATCATTGACGGCCAATGTCGTAGGGGATGCCTGGCCTTTTTTTACGGCAAAAAAAAGCCGCTGAAGTCAGCGGCTTTAAGACGAATTCCCAGTGTAGAGCCCTGGAAATAAGTCGAGGGAAATTCGGGTGAGCGGGAAGCTGTCTTTGCCATCGCGCTCATCGATGCGTCAAAATAACGCAGGTGAGCGGTGCGATACAGAGTGTAACAAGATAATGACTGTTGCCAAAATCGCAACAGTTTGGAATGGATGGTGCGTTTTGTTTCAAGTGTGGGAGGGGGATTCAGATTGGCAGGGTGATGCCAAAGGTGTTGCCGCCACCCTCACTGCGTACAAACACATCCCCTCCATGCATCAGCGCAATCGCCTTGACGATGGCCAGCCCCAATCCGTGGTTCGCTCCGCTGTTGCTGCGCGACGCATCCACCCGATAGAAACGTTCGAACAAGCGGGGCAAATGCTCGCCGGCAATCTCGTCGCCAGGGTTGGTCACGCCGATCGTCACCTGATGCGCCTGCTGTTCAATGATCACGTCGATGACCTGCCCCGGCGCGGTGTGCTGCACGGCATTGCTCAGCAGGTTGATCAGCGCACGGCGCAGGTGGGCCTTTTCGATATGGACCAAGGCGTCGCCACGTACCTGCACTTTGACCTGGGCATCTTCGAGGATGAAGTCCAGGTAATCGAGGGTGGTGGCCACCTCATCGGCCAGTGAGCTTTCAATCAGCTTGGTCGCCTTGCTGCCCTGATCGGCGCTGGCCAGGAACAGCATGTCATTGATGATTGAACGCAGGCGTTCCAGCTCTTCAAGGTTCGATTGCAGTACCTCGAAGTAATGCTCCGCCGAGCGCCCCCGTGTCAGCGCGACCTGGGTCTGGCCGATCAGGTTGGTCAGCGGCGAACGCAGCTCGTGCGCCACGTCGGCGTTGAACGATTCCAGGCGTGAGTAGGCTTGTTCCACCCGGTCCAGGGTGGAGTTGAACGAGTTGACGAACTGGCTCAGTTCCGGCGGCAGCGGCGACAACTGCAGCCGCCCGGAGAGTTTGGGTGGCGCAAGCTTCTGCGCTTCGTCCGAGAGCTTGCCCAAGGGCTTGAGCCCGATGCGCGAGACCCAGAATCCCAGCAGAGCCGCCAGCACTACACCGACAAAGGCCAGGCCGATCAGGGCCATCAACAGTTGGTGCTGGGTGGCGCGGAAGTTCTCGGTATCGATGGCAATCAGGAAGCGCAAGGGCGGGCGTTGTTCTTTGGCCGGAAACTGGCTCACCAGCACTTTGAACGGATATTCATGCCCCGGCAGACGCAGGTCGCGCTTGCCGGTGGGGCCGGCGGCGAAGGCGCGAATCCGTGCATCCGGCTCACCGTATTCATACTGAGAGTCGCTGCTGACCACCCAAAATCGGATGCGTTTGTCTTCCTCACCCAGCAGCTTGAGTTTGGCGGTGATCTTCGCCCAGTGCTCCGGCGTACCGAAGCGTGTCACCGAAGACTCCAGCACGCTGTAGCGGGCATCCAGCTCGGCGCCGGGCAGCAAGCCCAGGCCACGGTCCACTTGCTGGTACAGCGCGCCGCCGATCAGCACGAAGATCAGCAGCGCGACCAGGGTGAACATGCCGCTCAGGCGCAGGGCGATCGAGTTAGCGGCCACTTGGGTTCTCCAGCACACGGCTTTCCAGTACATAACCCATGCCGCGAATGGTGTGCAGCAGTTTCTCCTCGAACGGCCCGTCGAGCTTGGCGCGCAGGCGCTTGATGGCGACCTCCACCACATTGGCGTCACTGTCGAAGTTGATATCCCAGACCATTTCAGCAATAGCGGTCTTGGAGAGGATTTCCCCCTGGCGTCGCGCCAATACACTGAGCAGCGAGAACTCTTTCGCCGTCAGGTCCAGGCGCACGCCATTACGGCTGGCCTTGCGGCTGATCAGGTCGATCCACAGGTCGGCGACGGTGACCTGCACCGGCTCATGCCCGCCACTGCGGCGGGTCAACGCTTGCAGGCGCGCCACCAGTTCCAGGAACGAAAACGGTTTGCCCAAATAGTCATCGGCGCCTTCGCGCAGGCCACGAATACGGTCCTCCACGCGCTCGCGGGCGGTGAGCATGATCACCGGCGTCTGCTTGCGCGCGCGCAATGCGCGCAACACGCCGAAGCCGTCGAGGCCGGGCAGCATCACATCGAGCACGATCACTGCGTAGTCATTTTCCAGCGCCAGGTGCAAACCCTCGACACCTTCGCGTGCCACATCGACGGTGTAGCCTTGCTCGGTCAAGCCACGGTGCAGATAGTCCGCGGTTTTCTCTTCATCTTCAACAATCAGAACGCGCATGAGCCGTTTGCTCCAGGACGGGCCTCAGCCTCAATGTGGGGTCGCCAGCTCAAGCGCTGGCTTGGGCCGGTGGAAGATCTTCTCAAGGTACAAGTATATGACCGGCGTGGTGAACAGCGTCAGCGCCTGGCTCACCAGCAGGCCACCCACCACGGCAATGCCCAGCGGTTGGCGCAGCTCCGCACCCGGGCCGGAACCCAGCATCAACGGCACCGCGCCGAGCAATGCGGCCAGGGTCGTCATGATGATCGGCCGGAACCGCGTGACGCACGCTTCATAAATCGCCTCTTGCGGTGCCAGCCCGCGCACGCGCTGGGCTTCCAGGGCGAAGTCGATCATCAGGATGCCGTTTTTCTTGACGATACCGATCAGCAACACCAGGCCGATCAACGCCATGATCGAAAAATCCTGGCCCAGCAGCCACAGCATGATCAGCGCGCCCAGGCCCGCCGAGGGCAAGGTGGAGATGATCGTCAACGGGTGCACGAAGCTCTCATACAGCACCCCCAGGATAATGTAGACCGCCACCAGCGCCGCGAGGATCAGCCAGGGTTGGCTGGCCAGCGAACTCTGGAACGCCTGGGCCGCGCCCTGGAACGTCCCGATCAAGGTTGCGGGCATGCCGATTTCATTCTTGGCCTGGTTGAGCATGATCACCGCATCCCCCAGTGCGACGCCGGGCGCCAGGTTGAACGACAGGTTGGCGGCCGGGAACATGCCGTCATGGCTGATGGACAATGGCCCGACGCTGGGTGGGTCGACCTTGGCCAGGGCCGACAGAGGCACCATCTCGTTGGTCAGCGGCGAGCGCAGGTAAAAGTAGTTCAGGCTTTCAGCCTTGCCGCGCTGCTGGCTGTCCAGTTCCAGTACCACCTGGTATTGATTGATCTCGGTCTGGAATTCGTTGATCTGGCGCTGGCCGAAGGCGTCGTACAGCGCCTGGTCGACATCGGTGGCGGTCAGGCCGAAGCGGGCGGCGGCCTGGCGGTCGATGCTGATGTGGGTGATGCTGCCGCCCAGTTGCAGGTCGTTGGACAGGTCGCGGAACGCCGGGTTGGCGCGCAGTTTTTCGGTGAGGCGCTGGGTCCAGGTGTTGAGCGTCGGGCCGTCGTTGCTCTTGAGGACATATTGATACTGGGCGCGGCTGGGGCCAGAGCTGAGGTTGATGTCCTGACCGGCGCGCAGGTACAGCACGATGCCCGGCACTTTCGCCAACTGGGGGCGCAGGCGATCGATGAACTGGCTGGCGGACACATCGCGATCACCGCGGTCTTTCAAGGCGATCCAGAAGCGACCGTTGGCGATGGTCTGGTTGCTGCCGGTCACGCCTACCGAATGGGAAAACGCTTCCACGGCGGGGTCAGCCTTGATGATCTCGGCCAGGGCCTTGTGTTTGGCGATCATGTCCGGGTAAGACACGTCGGCTGCGGCTTCGCTGGTCCCCAGTACAAAACCGGTGTCCTGCACCGGGAAGAAGCCCTTGGGGATAAACACATAACCGACCACGGCCAGGGCCAGGGTCACCAGGAAGATCGCTGCCATGCTGCGTTGATGGGCCAGCGCGCGGCGCAGGTTGCGCGCATAGCCGGCCAGCAGGCGTTCGCTGAAGCCGGGTTTATCGGAGGCGTGGTGGGTCGGCGCACGCATGAACAGCGCGGCCAGGGTGGGCGCCAGTGTCAGCGAAACCACCACCGAAATCAGAATGGTCGAGGTGGCCGTCAGCGCAAACTCCTTGAACAGCCGTCCGACCACGCCGCCCATGAACAGCAGCGGGATAAACGCCGCCACCAGCGAGAAGCTGATCGACACGACGGTAAAGCCAATCTCGCCGGAACCCTTGATCGCCGCTTCACGTTTATCGAGGCCCGCTTCCAGATGGCGGTGGATGTTCTCCACCACCACGATAGCGTCGTCCACGACGAAACCGACGGCGATCACGATCGCCACCAGGGTGAGGTTGTTGAGGCTGAAGCCCAGCACATACATCAGCGCGAAACTGGCGATCAGCGACACGCCAAGCACGCTGGACACAATCAGCGTCGCCGACAACTGGCGCAGAAACAGCGCCATCACCGCCACCACCAGCAGGATGGCGATCAACAGCGTCACTTCGACTTCATGCAGGGACGCGCGGATGGTCTTGGTGCGGTCGCTCAACACACTGACGTTGACCGAGGCCGGCAGCATGCCTTCCAGGCGCGGCAGTTCGGCTTGGATGCGGTCCACGGTCTCGACGATGTTGGCGCCCGGCTGGCGTGAAATCACCAGGTTGACGCCGGGCGTATCGCCTGACCAGGCCTGCACGTAGGCGTTTTCCGAACCGTTGATGACTTTGGCGATGTCACGCAGTTGAACCGGTGCACCGTTCTTGTAGGAAACGATCAGTTGGCCGTATTCGTACGGGTGAAACAGCTGGTCGTTGGTCGACAGTGTCGACACGCTGTTCTCCCCGTAGATCGCGCCCTTGGCCAGGTTCAGGCTCGACTGCTGGATGGCCAGGCGCACGTCCGCGAGGGTCAGGCCGATGGCCGCGAGTTTGTCCGGCGAGGCCTGCACGCGAATCGCCGGGCGCTGCTGGCCGGTGATGTTGATCTGGCCGACGCCGTCGATCTGGCTGATCTGGCGGGCCAGGAGGGTTTCCACGTAGTCGCTCAGTTCGGTGCTGGGCATGCTGTCGGCGCTGACGCTGAGGATCAGTACCGGGCTGTCTGCCGGGTTGACCTTTTTCCAGGTCGGCAGGCTCGGCATGTCCCTGGGCAGTTTGCCGGACGCGGTGTTGATCGCCGCCTGGACTTCCTGTGCCGCGGTGTCGATGCTTTTGTTCAGGGTGAATTGCAGGGTCAGCAGGCTTGAGCCCAAGGCGCTGCTGGAGGTCATCTGGGTCACGCCGGGAATGGCGCTGAATTGCACCTCCAAGGGCGTTGCGACCGACGAGGCCATGGTGTCCGGGCTGGCTCCGGGCAGGGTAGCGGTGACCTGGATCGTCGGAAACTCCGCTTCCGGCAGTGGGGCGACGGCCAGGCGTGGGAAGGCAATCAGCCCCAGCAACACCAGGGCGAAGGTCAGCAGCAGGGTGGCAACCGGATGGTCGACGCACCACGCGGAAGGCGAACGGCTGCCGCTCATGGTTGCACCTGAGGGGCAACGGTCTGGATCACTTGGGGCGGTTCCTTGAGCACCTCCACCCGCGCCCCGGCCTTGAGCCGCGACTGACCATCGCTGACCAGCACGTCCCCGGCCTGTACCCCCTTGATGATGTTGAGGTCGCTGTTCTGGTAGACCACTTGCACCGGCACCACTTCAACCTTGTCACCGCTGACCCGGTACACGAAGTGCGAGTCCAGGCCGCGTTGCACCACGGTCGGCGGTACCACCAAGGCATTGTTGTCCACGGCGGTCTGGATCTTCAGGGTCACCAGCTGCCCCGGCCACAGGCGCTGGACGGCGTTGTTGAATTCGGCTTTGGCGCGCAGGGTGCCGGTGGTGGAGTTGATCTGGTTGTCGATCAAGCTCAAATGGCCTTCGGCGAGCAGGTCGCCGGTCTGGCCGTCGGTGTCGGCGCCCATGTAGACATCGACGTTGGCCTGGGTCGGCGCGGCGATCAAGCCTTGCAGGGTCGGCAGCATTTGCTGTGGCAGGGAAAATTCGACGGCAATCGGGTCGATCTGCGTGACGGAGAACAGACCCTGGGTATCACTCATACGCAGGAAGTTACCCTCATCCACGGTGCGAATACCGACGCGGCCGCTGACTGGCGAGCGTATCTGCGTATAGGAAAGTTGCACCTGAGCCGAGTCGATAGCGGCCTGGTTCCCCTGGACCGTGGCCTTGAGCTGATTGACCAAGGCTTGTTGCTGGTCGTAGGTCTGCTTGGATACGCCGTCGTCAACGCTCAACGCCTTGTAGCGCTTGAGGTTGACCAACGCCACCTGCAACTGGGCCTGGCTTTCTCCCAACTGTGCCCTGGCCTGGTCGAGGCTGGCGCGGATCGAGCGGTCGTCGATTGTCGCCAGCAGGTCGCCGGCCTTGACCCACTGGCCTTCCTTGACCAGCAGTCTGGTCAGGATGCCGTCGATTTGCGGGCGAATCACCACACTGTGCAGCGACAGCACCGAACCGATACCACTGACGAAACGCGGGACATCCTGTTGTGCAACGCTCACCACACGCACCGGAATGGCAGCCGGTGCAGCCAGTTTGGTCTTGGCGGGGCGGGTCAATGCCCAGGCTGCAACCGCCAGCACCAAAAGGACGCCCACCAGCAGGGCCGTGTTTCGTTTTATTTGCATAGGTGAGGCGCCAGGGCAAAGGATCGTAAGAATGAATGAACCTTTATAGCTCGCCGACCCGGTCAGCAAAGTGACCGCTGTCTGACGGCGCTGTCAGTTAAGGTCCGACCATTCGTACGACAATAGATAAAGATACGAGGGCCGCAGGTATACTGCGCGCCAGTGTGGCCTGCAAGCCGGTCCCTCTCCATTTTTCGCCCGCTCCGGAGCTTTCATGACTTCCCCGACCCAACCCGCTGTTGAAGCGACCGACCTCGTTGATACGGCCAATGCCGACGGCGTTGAAAAAGCCGAGATCCCGGCTTTCAAGTTCCCTTTCAAGCCGGGTGAACTGGCCGGGGCCAAGAATGCCGGCCAGCCTTGGTACAAGGGCGGTGTCAAGAACGGTCATACCAAGACGCCAGGTATGGCGCCACCCGGTACTCGCCGTTCCATGGGTAAACGTTAAGAGTAAAAATTCGCGGGCAATACCGATCATTGCCTACGGCAATAGCTGAAATTTCGTATTGTCGGCCCGCGGACCTTTCTTGAAAGCTTGCACGGTATCCGCTTCGCTCCGGTTGTTTTTGCCGGAGCGAAGGTGAGATGAGGCTGGCTTTTCCGGAAAGGATATCCCCCTGATGCTGAAACAGCTCTGTGTTGCGTTTGCCGTATTACTGCTGCTCGTCATGTTCAGCACTGCCACTGCCAGTGATCCACCCAGACACGAAATCCGTTTTGCCGTCGCCGCGCATTTTCCCCCGTTTCAAAGCCGCAATCAGCAAGGCCAACTGGTGGGGCTGAATATCGAATTGGGCAACGCCCTGTGCGTGCAGCTCAATGTGCGTTGTACCTGGGTCGACCAGGTGGTTGTGGAAAACTTCCCAGCCCTTGAAGCCCGGCAATTCGATGCGATCATGGGCATGGCGCCGACATCGGCCCGGCGCCAGTGGGTGAACTTCACGGATGATCTCTACCCGATCACCACCCGCCTGGTGGCCCGTAGATCATCGGGTCTGACCCCGGATCGGCGATCGCTCAAGGGCAAGCGTGTCGGCGTCCTGGTGAAAAGTAACCGTGAAGCCTTTGCCCTCTCGCAGTGGGCGCCGGCAGGGGTGACCATCAAGAGTTTCTGGCTCAATGACCAGCTGGTTCGCAGCCTGGTCGCGGGCGATATCGATGCGACGTTGCAAGGTACCGTCGAAATCCGTGAAGCGCTGCTCGACACACCCGACGGCCTGGGCTTCGACTTCCTCGGCCCCGTCGTCTCGTCGCAACTATTGGGTAACAGCGTGGCGATTGCGGTGCGTAAGCCCGATACGGCGTTACGCAGTGAACTCAACCGTGCGCTCGAACAACTGATGCAGAACGGCGAGTACCGACGCATCCTGCACTCTTACCCTGTTAACGGGCTGCATGCCTGTCCATGATCGCCCGTTTCCCCATGGTCAGGCGGCGCGCAAGGAGATGAATGCATAGTTGGCAGGCACTTCGGTAACGATTTGTGCCCCGGCATCCAGCACCTGTTCGGCGATATCCATCCCGGACACATGAAACACCCACTCATGGGCCGCATACGGCTGATCAACCGCCAGCTCGATCGCCTGGGTAAAGGCGTGCATGTCCGGTAAGTAGGCCGTAAAACCGTCACCCTTCAGCGCTGTGGTGCGGATGCCGAGTAAGGCGCACACCGCCTCTTTGGTCTGTACATCATCACGGTCAGCCTGGCGTGAGCGACGAATCAGCTCCGCCAACGCAGGGTCCGTCAGCTCACCCCCGACGATCAGGGCCGGCCCTTGTTCCCAGGATTCCGGTGGGCAATCCTTGGCCGCCGGGTTCAGCGGAATATGCGGGTTGATTTCCATCGGGTAGATCCGACACACCAGCGGGCGCCGCTCGTAGATGCCGCAGCGGTTGTCTTCGTCAAGATTCCGGCAGCGCCCGGCGTTGTAGGCGGCAAAGGTGATTGCCACGAAGGCCTCGGTATTGCCGCTGGGCACGCTCACCGAACGGCGCTCGGCGTGTTCGCGCTGCTGCTGCGGCACCCCCAGGCCGCTGGCCAGGAAACCTTCTACAAGAACGATCACATTACCGCCATCCGCCGCCCATTGCCGGGCTTCGTCGAGGGTCAGGGGGACGTGGTGGTCGGTGCAGCACTTGCCGCAACCTACGCAGGAAAAATGAGTGTTCATGGGCAAGTTCTGTCACCAGGCAAGGTCAGAGGGCACGCAGGAACGGTGACGGGTTTTTACCTCTATCCACCATTCGGGCTCTCTTGAAGCAAGTTACACGCCAGTGCCTGTCAGTCCTCTATCACTACATCGCGTAGGACAAATCTCATGCCTGCGCTTTCATAGAGCTGCCGCGCGCGCAGGTTGCTCTCCAGCACCTTGAGGTCCACATAGGGTTCGCCGCGCTGCTTGAACATTGCAAAGGCCTGCAGCAACAACGCACGCCCCAGCCCCTGACCTTGGGCGCAGGGGTGAATCGAGAGGTTCTTGATAAAGGCGCTGGTCCAGCATTGAGCCACGCCGAGCACGCCGTCAGCGTTACTGGCCACCAGGCACAGCGTCGGGTCGAACTCGGCATCCGTGATGAATTGATGTTGCCATTGCTCCAGGCTGGCCACGCGACCGCCTCCCTGTGCCTGGGTCAGGCGCAAGACTGAATGAATGGCTGGGGCCAGTTCGGCGCGGTAATGATCCAGCTCAATACCCGCCGGCCACTGTGGCGCGGGCAGGCTGCCCGTCAGGTCACGGCGCAGCAGCTGGAAGTATTCCCGCATGCCTCACAGACCTTTTTGCGCCACGCTCTGGGCGGCGACCACCAGGCATTTGGTCAGGTCTGGCGAGGAGAACTTGGTCAGCACCGCGTTGGCCCCGGCCAAGCGCGCTTTCTCGCTGTTCATCGCGCTGTCCAGGGAGGTGTGCAGCAGCACATAAAGGTCCTGGAAGTCCGGAGTTTCGCGCAAGGTGCGGGTGAGGGCGTAACCGTCCATTTCAGACATCTCGATGTCCGACACCAGCACGTTGATCTGCGCGTCAGTGCCTTGCAGCTCCAGCAGCACATCAATCGCTTCCTTGGCGCTGCGGGCGGTGTGGCAGGTCAAGCCGAGGTTGCGCAGGGTATGTACCGACTGTTGCAAGGCGACCTGGCTGTCATCCACCACCAGGATGCGGGCATGGCCTAGGACTTCGGCTTCTTCCATGGTCAGGTCGGTCGGCGCCGCTTCAATCGGGGCCGGGGCGATGCCGTGGATGACTTTCTCGATATCCAGCACTTGCACCAACCCGCCTTCCACCTGGGTAACCCCGGTGATAAAGGCACGGTTGCCACCGGAGCCATAGGGCGGTGGGCGGATATCGGTGGTCAGGCAGTGCACGATCTTGCTCACCGCCTGCACATGCAGGCCCTGCTTGGAGCGGCTGACATCGGTGACGATCAGGCAGCCGCCGTCGGGGTCTTGCAGGGGCATTTCCCCCAGGGCGCGGCTCAGGTCGATCACCGACAGCGAAGCGCCGCGCAAGGTGGCGATGCCTTTGACGTGGGGGTGCGACTCCGGCAGCCGGGTCAACGGCGGGCAGGGGATGATTTCACTGACTTTCAGCAGGTTGATCGCCATCAGCTTGCCGCTGCGCAAGGTAAAGAGCAGAAGCGAGAGTGAGTCTGCGCGGGCTTTGGTGGTGGACATAAAAACCTTCTGTGGATCAGGGAGTGTGATCTGTAGCAGGTTATCGACTTGGGGGAGCCAGGCTTTAACCGGATTTTGTTGCGGGCCGGCTCCCCCCACCTTGGATCTGTATCAGCCCTTCCACACTTGTGGGTTCACCAAATCCTGCGGACGCTGCCCCAGCAAGGCGCTGCGCAGGTTATCCAAGGCACGGTTGGCCATGGCTTCGCGGGTTTCATGGGTCGCCGAGCCGATGTGCGGCAGCGTCACGGCATTGCTCAGTTGGAACAACGGCGACTCGGCCAATGGCTCCTGTTCATACACATCCAGACCGGCACCGCGAATTTGCCGGTTTTGCAGGGCCTCGATCAGCGCCGGTTCATCGACGACAGGCCCACGGGAAATATTGATCAGGATCGCGCTGGACTTCATCAGCCCCAGCTCGCGGGTGCTGATCAGGTGGCGGGTCTTTTCGCTCAACGGCACCACCAGGCACACGAAGTCGGCTTCGGCCAGCAATTGGTCCAGGCTACGGAACTGCGCGCCCAGCTCCTGCTCCAGCGCCGTCTTGCGACTATTGCCGCTGTACAGGATCGGCATATTGAAACCCAGGCGACCCCGTCGGGCCACCGCTGCGCCAATATTACCCATGCCCACGATACCGAGGGTCTTGCCGTGCACATCGCAGCCGAACAACGGTGCGCCGACGCTGGCTTTCCACTGGCCGGCCTTGGTCCAGGCATCCAGCTCGGCCACGCGGCGCGCGCTGCTCATCAGCAGGGCGAAGGCCAGGTCGGCGGTGCTTTCGGTGAGTACATCGGGGGTATTGGTGAGCATGATCCCGCGCTCGTTGAAGTAGGGCAGGTCATAGTTGTCGTAACCCACCGAGACACTGGATACCACTTCCAGCTTGCTCGCCGCTTCGAGTTGCGCACGGCCCAGCTTGCGGCCCACGCCAATCAGGCCGTGGGCATGGGGCAGGGCGTCATTGAATTGAGCGTTGATGTCGCCGCGCTTGGGGTCGGGCACGATCACCTCGAACTCCTGTTGCAGGCGTTCGATCATGGGCGGGGTGATACGGCTGAAGGCAAGGACAGTCTTTTTCATTGCAGACGGGCTCATCGACTACGGAAGAATGCCAAGCACGCTAACATTTATCCCCCCAACGCAACACCACTGTAGTGAGCGGGCTTGCCCCGCGCTGGGTGGCAACGCCGCCCCAACAAAGACGCCGCGGTATTTCAGAAGGACCGAGGCGCCTGGGTTTGGGG
>NZ_JBNPJV010000094.1:0-46262 GCF_050312585.1 Pseudomonas sp. R19M | reverse complement strand
CCCGTGACGCTCCGCGTCACCACTGCGTGTGATTCGAACCTCGCACTAACCGACGGGACGCGGAGCGTCCCAGGCGGCATTCCCACGCAGAGCGTGGGACCGATCATGTCGGTGTCGAGCTCGTTCCCACGCTCCGCGTGGGACCGCATCCCGTGACGCTCCGCGTCACCATTGCGCGTGATTCAAGCCTCGCACTAACCGACGGGACGCGGAGCGTCCCAGGCGGCATTCCCACGCAGAGCGTGGGAACGATCATGTCGGTGTCGCGCTCGTTCCCACGCTCCGCGTGGGAACGCATCCCGTGACGCTCCGCGTCACCATTGCGCGTGATTCAAGCCTCGTACTAACCGACGGGACGCGGAGCGTCCCAGGCGGTATTCCCACGCAGAGCGTGGGAACGATCATGTCGGTGTCGAGCTCGTTCCCACGCTCCGCGTGGGAACGCATCCCGTGACGCTCCGCGTCACCATTGCGCGTGATTCAAGCCTCGTACTAACCGACGGGACGCGGAGCGTCCCAGGCGGCATTCCCACGCAGAGCGTGGGAACGAGCTGTTACCTCAGGCCTTACGTTTTACAAACAGATCCACCATCAAGAACAGCGCCCCGGCGGTAATCGCAATATCTGCGATATTGAACACCCCGGTATGCGTCGGCCCCACGTTCAACGCCATGTAGTCAACGACATGACCGTCGCGAAAGACACGGTCGATCAAGTTGGCGATACCACCGAGGGCAATGGCATAAAGCGGCAAGACTTTACGCAGGGGTTGATTCCAGTTGGACAGCGACCACCCCATCGCCCAGGCCACCACGACGGCAACCCCCACGATAAAAACCAGTTGTTTGACCTGAGGGGGGAGGGCAGCGCCCAGACTCAGGAATGCGCCGGGATTCAGGCTCAGCTCCAACGCAAGGTTGAACGGGGTGGAGCCGATTTTGAAACTGTTGGCTTGTAGTGAAACCAAAGCCAGAAGTTTCACCAACTGGTCCACGGCAATAAAGGTGATGCCGGCGAGGAGGGCGAAGGTGCGGCCTCGCAGTAGGGACGATGTGCTCAAGCGGTAACTTCCTGTTCCGGGTCTGTCGGGAGGGCGCCCGAAGATAGCTCAGGCGCCTGGTGCCGTCCACGCTCACGCCGCTAGGTGAGTGAGATAGTTCCCACGCTCTGCGTGGGAACGCATCCCGTGACGCTCCGCGTCACCACTGCGCGTGATTCGAACCTCGTACTAAGCGACGGGACGCGGAGCGTCCCAGGCGGCATTCCCACGCGGAGCGTGGGAACGATCATGGTAGGTGTTTTGAGTTGTTGAGCTCGTTCCCACGCTCTGCGTGGGAATGCATCCCGTGACGCTCCGCGTCACCACTGCGCGTGATTCAACCTCGCACTAACTGATGGGACGCGGAGCGTCCCAGGCGGCATTCCCACGCAGAGCGTGGGAACGATCATCTCAGCGTGATGGGGGCTCCACCCAAAAAAAATGCGCCCCTGAGGGCGCATTTTTTGTTCAGTCAGCAATCGCTATCAAGCAATCGCATCCCACGCACGATCACCGTGCTCATCCTTGATACGGGTCGGCAACCCCATCACGTCCAGCGCCTTCAAGAACGGCTCAGCCGGCAGTTCCTCGACGTTGACCATGTGTTTCACATCCCACTCGCCACGGGCAACCAGCAGCGCGGCGGCTACCGGTGGCACGCCTGCGGTGTAGGAGATGCCCTGGCTGTCCGTCTCGGCAAAGGCTTCTTCATGGCACGCCACGTTGTAGATGAACATCTCGTGGGGCTGGCCATCCTTGGTGCCTTTGACCAGGTCACCGATGCAGGTCTTGCCGGTGTAGCCCGGAGCGAGCGACGACGGGTCGGGCAGCACGGCCTTGACCACTTTCAATGGCACCACTTCCACGCCTTCGGCGGTGGTGACCGGCTTTTCCGAAAGCAGGCCGAGGTTTTTCAGTACGGTGAACACGTTGATGTAGTGCTCGCCGAAGCTCATCCAGAAACGCACATTGGGCACGTCGAGGTTTTTCGACAGCGAGTGCACTTCATCGTGGCCGGTCAGGTACAGGTTCTGCGAGCCGACGACGGGCAGGTCGTCAGTGCGCTTGACTTCGAACATGGTGTTGCTGGTCCACTGGCTGTTCTGCCAGCTCCACACCTGTCCGGTGAACTCACGGAAGTTGATTTCCGGGTCGAAATTGGTGGCGAAGTATTTGCCATGGGAGCCGGCATTGACGTCGAGAATGTCGATCGAATCAATGCGGTCAAAATGCTGTTGCTGCGCCAGCGCGGCATACGCGTTGACGACACCCGGGTCGAAGCCCACGCCAAGGATGGCCGTGATGTTCTTCTGTTTGCACTCTTCCAGGTGGTTCCATTCGTAGTTGCCGTACCACGGCGGGGTCTCGCAGACCTTGCCCGGCTCTTCGTGGATGGCGGTGTCGAGGTAGGCAACGCCCGTATCGATGCAAGCGCGCAGCACCGACATGTTGAGGAACGCGGAACCTACGTTGATGACGATCTGCGATTGGGTCTCGCGGATCAGGGCCTTGGTCGCTTCCACGTCCAGGGCGTTCAGCGCGAAGGCCTGGATGTCGGCGGGAACCTTGAGGCTACCCTTGGCCTTGACGCTGTCGATGATGGCCTGGCATTTGGAGATGTTGCGCGACGCGATAGCAATACGACCGAGTTCGTCGTTGTGCTGCGCGCACTTGTGGGCCACCACCTTGGCGACACCTCCTGCACCAATGATAAGAACGTTCTTTTTCAATTGCTTTATCTCTCCTTTATCCGCCAGCTTACGAAAGGCTGGACAGGTAGTCGTCGTAACCAAATTCACGAACCACCTCGACAGTACCGTCGAGTTGTTTCACTACGATGGACGGCATTTTCAGGCCGTTGAACCAGTTTTTCTTGACCATGGTGTAGCCTGCGGTGTCGATGAACGACAGCCGATCGCCGATGGCCAGCGGACGATCAAATTGATACTCGCCGAAGATGTCACCGGCCAGGCAGGATTTGCCGCACACCATGTAGGTGTGGTCACCCTCGCTCGGCGCCAGCTTGGCGTTGAGGCGGTAGATCAGCAGGTCCAGCAGGTGGGCTTCGATGGAGCTGTCTACCACGGCGAGGTGCTTGCCGTTGTAGAGGGTGTCGAGCACGGTCACTTCCAGGGAGGCGCTGTTGGTGATCGCCGCTTCGCCGGGTTCCAGGTACACCTGCACGCCGTATTTTTCGGAGAAGGCTTTCAAGCGCGAGCAGAATGCGTCCAGCGCATAGCCTTCACCGGTAAAGTGGATGCCGCCGCCGAGGCTGACCCACTGGACCTTGTGCAGCAGCTCACCGAAGCGTTCTTCGATGGTGCCCAGCATCTTGTCGAACAGGCTGAAGTCGCCGTTCTCGCAGTTGTTGTGGAACATGAAGCCGCTGATCTGCTCGATCACGCCTTCGATCTTCACCGGGTCCCACTCGCCGAGGCGGCTGAACGGACGCGCCGGGTCGGCCAGCAGGTAGTCGGAGCTGCTCACTTGCGGGTTGACGCGCAGGCCGCGGGTCTTGCCTTCGCTGCGCTCGGCAAAACGCTGCAGTTGGCTGATGGAGTTGAAGATGATCTTGTCGCAGTTATCCAGCATCTCTTCGATTTCATCGTCGGCCCAGGCCACGCTGTAGGCGTGCGCCTCGCCTTCGAACTTCTGGCGACCGAGCTTCAACTCATACAGCGACGACGAGGTGGTGCCGTCCATGTATTGCTGCATCAGGTCGAACACCGACCAGGTGGCGAAGCACTTGAGGGCCAGCAACGCCTTGGCGCCGGACTGCTCGCGCACGTAAGCAATCTTCTGCATGTTGACCAGAAGTTTCTGTTTATCGATGAGGTAGTACGGCGTTTTGATCATTTTTGAGAGCCTGCGGCGGTGCCTGCCAAAAAAGGACACGCATTGTGCCCGCACTTGGATCAGATCGAAAGGTTAGCGAGCGGAATTCACCGCGCGCGTTTGCAAGTTACGCAGCTTGTGTGACTTTCTATCGCTATGATGGTCCGCCTGGGCACGTGGTCCTGGAGTTGTCGACGGGAGGTCATGATGGATGCATGGACGTTGCACTGGCTGGAGGCGTCTGGCTCCCTGGCAGAGTTTCATCAGGTGTTGAAGGAGGAGTTCGAGCTGGCCTACCGTGCGATTGCCCGCCGTATGCCGCCGCCGCGACTGGATGTGCTGGTCCAGCGATTGCCCGGCGAAACCATCGCTGAACTCGGTCTGGTCGGGCGAGCCTACCGCAGCACGATGTTCTCCATGACCCTGGATCCCGACAATCCGAATTTTGCCGCCAGCCTCAAAGGCGGGGCCGTGCGTCGGCATATCGTTCACGAGGTGCATCATTGCCTGCGCATGGCGGGGCCGGGTTACGGCTGGACGCTGGGTGAAGCACTGGTCAGCGAAGGGCTGGCCGGGCAGTTTGTGCAGCATGTACTGGGTAGCGAGCCGGAGCCTTGGGAGTGCGCGCATGGCCTCGAAGCACTGCAAGCTGCGCCGGTGAGCCTGAGTGAGCTTGAAGCGACTTACTATGATCACAACGCGTGGTTTTTCGGCACGGGAGACAAGCCCAGATGGCTGGGGTACGCGTTGGGTCATCAGATGGTCGGGCGATGGTTGGCGACAACGGGAGCGCCTGACGCGGCCGCCTGGGTCGAGGTGCCCGCAAAAGACATTATCGCCATAGCGATTGATGAAGGACTGCTGCACAACGCCTCAACCTGAATACCTGCGTTCGCCGAACAAACCGAAGGGCTCAACCCAAGCTCCCCGGCGTGCTAACGTCTGCTCCTCTGAATCAGCCTGCGCCCACGTCTTTATGAAAATGCCCGACATAGAAGCTATCCAGGCGTTTGTCCTGGTTGCCGAACTCCAGAGCTTTACCCGTGCCGCCGATGTGATTGGCGGCACCCAGGCGGCCATCAGCCTGAAGATCAAGCGCCTGGAAGAAACCCTCGGCCATAAGTTGCTGGAGCGCACGCCGCGCAAGGTTACGTTGTCTGCCCATGGCCAGATGTTTGTGGCCAATGCCCGACAATTGCTCGATCACTACCAGAACACATTGAAGTGCTTTGGGCGGCAGAAGCGCACCTTGCGCGTGGGGGTCAGCCATCACATCGTGGGCGCCGACCTCAGTGTCTGGTTGCGCCGCCTGGCCAGCGTCGATCCTGAGGTGGTGGTTGCATTCAGCCTGGGCACCTCGCGTGACATGCTGGTGAACTATGAGCAGGGCAAATTGGATGTGGCAATGATCCTGCGCCATGACAATCGGCGCCAGGACGGAGAAGTGGTGGGGGTCGAGCATTTCGGTTGGATGGCCGCCGAGGGCTTCACGCTGCGCCGGGGTGATGCGTTGCCATTGGCTATCCAGCCCGAGCCCTGCGGGATGCGCAGTATGGCCCTGAGCGCGCTGCAACTGTGCAACCGCGCCTGGGAGGAGGCATTCGTCGGCAGCGGAATTCTTGCCATCGGTGCTGCGGTGGTCGCTGGAATCGGGGTAGGGGTGATGGTGGAGCGTATGGCGCCGAAGGGATGCGTGGATGCGCAGCAGCGCTTTGATCTGCCACCGCTGCCCGCACGTGAGGTGGTGCTGTATACCGCGCAGCGCGATGCTCAGGCGCAGGCGCTGATCCAGGCGTTGAGTGCCGACATTCCGGCTTAAAGCCACAGGCGCCCGAGCGAGGCGATCAGCCAGGTAAGGCTGCCGATGCCAAGCAGGGTGGCAGCGAGTGCGGCGAAGTGGGCCAGTAGCATGCTCATCGGTGACATCACGTATTTCCTTACGGGGGAGGAAGTACGAGTATGAAAATCGCCGAGTAGCTGAAACAGCCGCATCGCGCTATTTCAATGATAAGTAAAACGATGGGTTGCAGGGCGCGCTGCACCCCCATCGCCATAAAAGCTTCATCTTCCTGGCACCGTCCTGCCACATTGCGCCGCTACTGTCCTCGCCAATGAGATCGATCTCAAGCGAGCGACAATGACTGACCTGAAAGACGTAGCAAGGCTGGCTGGCGTATCACGCGCCACCGCCGCGCGCACTTTTGCTTCCCCCGACCAGGTGCGACCGGCCACCCGTGAACAGGTGTTCGCCGCGGCCCGTGAGCTGGGGTTCCGTCCCAATCTGCTGGGCCGCCAACTGCGCCTGCAAACCACCCGGTTGATCGGCGTGGTGGTGCCCAACTTGCTCAACCCGGTGTTCGCCGAACAGTTCCAGGCCATGGAGCGTGCGGCACGGCTGCGCGGTTACAGCCTGCTGTTGGCGACCACCGACTACAGCAGCGAGCGCGAAAGCAGTGTGGTGGAAGAGCTGCTGCGCCAACGGGTCGACGGCTTGGTGCTGACCGTCACCGATGCCGAAAGCAATGCGGTGCTCAGTAGCCTGAATACCGAGAAAACCCCGTTTGTGCTGGCGTATCACCAACCGGGCAATCCCGATTACAGCGCTGTGTCGGTGGACAACCGCGCGGGCATGGCGCTGGCCACCCGCTATTTGCTCGAGGCGGGCCACCGACGCATCAGCATGGTCGCCGGTCCCGCGTTGCAGTCGGACCGTGCGCGCTTGCGTTACGCCGGTTATTGCGACGCGATGCAGGAATACGGCCTGCGCATCCGTCCGGTCATCGAAATGCCCGCCCACACCCAGGCCGAATACGCGGTCATCGCGCCGTTTCTGCAAGGCGCTCAGGCGCCCAGCGCACTGGTGTGTTCCAACGACTTCCTGGCCATCAGCCTGATCGCCGAGCTGCGCCGCAACGCCTGGAACGTGCCCGAACAGTTGTCGGTGATGGGCTTTGACGGGATTGCCCTCGGTACCCAGATGCACCCGACCCTGTGCAGCGTGGTGCAGCCCATCGCGCTGCTCGCCAGCACCGTGATTGACCAATTGTTGGCGCAGATCGCAGGTCTTGCCCCGACGTCCCATTGCCTGCCTTGCCATATCCGGCCGGGCGAAAGTACTCAACCCCATCAGGAGACTCTTAAAAATGCGCACACTGCGTAAAACCCTGGCCGCCGTGCTGCTGTTCGGCACCGCCAGCCTGGCCCAGGCCGCCGAGACCGCGATTTGCTACAACTGCCCGCCGGACTGGGCCGATTGGGGCACGCAGCTGCAGGCCATCGCCGACAGCACGGGGGTGCACGTGCCGCTGGACAACAAAAATTCCGGGCAGTCGCTGGCGCAACTGGTGGCTGAAAAAGCCGCACCGGTAGCGGACGTCGTCTACTACGGAGTGACGTTCGGCCTGCAGGCGCAGAAGGCCGACGTAGTCGATGCCTACAAGCCCAAGGCCTGGGAACAAATCCCAGCCGGTCTGAAGGACCCGGCCGGTCACTGGTTCGCGATCCACTCCGGCACCTTGGGCATCATGGTCAATGTTGATGCGCTCGGTGGCCTGCCGGTGCCGCAAAGCTGGGCCGACCTGCTCAAGCCGCAATACAAAGGCATGGTCGGTTACCTTGACCCGTCCAGCGCTTTCGTCGGCTACGTGTCGGCGGTCGCGATCAACCGCGCCATGGGCGGCGACCTGGACAACTTCGCCCCGGCCATCGACTACTTCCAGAAACTGGCAAAAAACGCCCCCATCGTGCCCAAGCAAACTGCGTACGCACGGGTGCTGTCCGGCGAGTTGCCGATCCTGGTGGACTACGACTTCAACGCCTACCGTGCGCGCTACAAGGACAAGGCCAATGTCGCCTTCGTGATCCCCCAGGAAGGCAGCATCAGCGTGCCGTATGTCATGAGCCTGGTCGCCAACGCGCCGCACCGCGGCAATGCCGAGAAGGTCCTCGATTTCGTGCTGTCGGACCAAGGCCAGGCACTCTGGGCCAAGGCTTACCTGCGCCCGGTACGGGCGATGAAAATGCCCGCCGATGTTGCCGCGCAGTTCCTGCCCGACAGCGACTACGCCCGCGCCGGGGTGGTGGACTACGCAAAAATGGCCGCCGTGCAGGAAGCTTTTGCCGCCCGTTATTTGAACGAGGTCAAGTAAGTGGCAGCAAAACGCATGATCTGGCCGCTCGCGCCGGCCCTCGCGCTACTGCTCGCGTTCTGGTTATTACCGCTGGCGCACCTGATGCTGCTCGGCGCCGAGAGCCGTGACGGCCAGGGCAGTGGTTACTGGCAGGTGCTCAGCAGCGCGCAGTATCTGGGCAGCCTCGGGCAAACCCTGGTCCTGGCCGTGGTGGTGACAGCGGTCGCGCTGGTGATCGGTGGCATCAGCGGCGTATTCCTCGCTCGCCAGCAATTCTTCGGGCGTTCGGCGCTGGTCGCGTTGCTCACCTTTCCGTTGGCGTTTCCCGGCGTGGTCGTGGGGTTCCTGGTGATCCTGTTGGCCGGGCGCCAAGGACTGTTCGCCGCACTGGGCCTGCAACTGGCCGGTGAGCGTTGGATCTTTGCCTACTCGCTGGCGGGGCTGTTCGTGGGTTACCTGTACTTCTCGATCCCACGGGTGATCCTCACGGTGATGGCGGCGTGCGAGAGCCTCGACCGCAGCCTGGAAGAAGCGGCCCACTCGCTGGGCGCCGGGCACTGGCGCGTGGTGTGCGATGTGATCGTGCCGGGCCTGGCGCCCGCGTTGGCGTCCTGCGGGGCGATCTGTTTTGCCACGTCCATGGGGGCCTTCGGTACGGCCTTTACCTTGGGCACACGACTGAATGTCACCCCGGTGGCGATCTACAACGTATTCACCAACTACGCCAACTTTGCCGTCGCCGCTGCGCTGTCGGTGGTGCTCGGCGCGGTGACCTGGGCGGTGTTGTTGCTCACGCGACGCCTGGTGAAGAACTCGGGGACTGTGCTGTGAAGCGTTCATCGCTGTTTGTCATTCAATTGCTGTTCACCCTACTGGTATGCGCCTTCATGTTGGTGCCGGTGCTGATGTCGTTGCTGGCCGGGCTGACGCGCAACTTCTTCGTGGGCTTGTCCAGCGGCTTGACCTTCGATTGGTTGCTCCAGGTGTGGCAGGCCTATTCGCCCACGGTGTGGTTGTCGCTGCAACTGGCCCTGGCCTGCGCGGTCGTTGTCTGCGTGATTGGCGTACCTGCGGCCTATGCCCTGGTGCGCATGAACAACCGCTTCAGCCGCGGCTTCGAAGAATTGATGGTGCTGCCGGTGGCGATGCCGGGGTTGGCCAGTGCGTTGGCGTTGCTGCTGACCTATGGCCAGTTCGGCAGCTTTCGCAGCAGTTGGTTGTTCATCCTGGTCGGCCACGTGCTGTTCACCTTGCCGTTCCTGGTCCGCCCGGTGATGGCGGTGATGCAGCGCCAGCAACTGCCGGTGCTGGAGGAGGCCGCCGCAAGCCTTGGCGCGGGGCCGCTCAAGCGTTTCTTCAGCGTGGTGGTGCCCAATTGCCGGGCAGGGATCCTCGCGGGTGTGCTGATGGTGGTCACCCTGTCCCTGGGTGAGTTCAACCTGACCTGGATGCTCCACACACCGATGACCAAGACCTTGCCCGTTGGCCTGGCCGACAGCTACGCCTCGGCGCGTCTGGAAATAGCCAGTGCCTACACCCTTATCTTTTTGCTGATGATCGTGCCGCTGTTGATTGCGTTGCAGGCCATCAGTGCTCGTTTGTCCCGTGGAGAGCGTCGATGACCGCTATCACCCTTGATCTGAAAGGCTGTCGCAAGGCGTTCGCCGACGGCACCGTGGCCGTGCATGACTTGAACCTGACCGTCGAAGGCGGTGAAACCCTGGCGATTCTCGGGCCTTCCGGATGCGGCAAAACCACCACGCTGCGCCTGATCGCGGGGCTTGAGCGCCCGGATGTGGGCCAGGTGTTTTTCGGCGATCAGGATGTTACCCGCCTGCCCATCGAGCGGCGCGACGTGGGCATGGTGTTCCAGAACTATGCGTTGTTTCCCAACCTGAATGTGGCCGGGAACATTGTCTATGGCCTGAAGATTCGCGGCCTGTCGGCGCCCGAGCGCAATAAACGCTGCGAAGAGTTGCTGGAACTGGTGGGCTTGCAGCACCACGGCAAACGCAGCATTCACGAACTCTCCGGCGGCCAGCGTCAGCGGGTGGCACTGGCCCGTGCCTTGGCGCCACGCCCGAAGGTGTTGCTGCTGGATGAGCCGTTGGCAGCCCTCGACGCGCAACTGCGTGAACGCCTGCGCAGTGAGCTGAATGAACTGCTGCGTGGCCTCGGTATCACCAGCGTGTTTGTCACCCACGACCAGGGCGAAGCCATGGCTCTGGGCGATCGCATCCTGGTGATGGAACACGGCCGTGTCGCCCAGCTGGCCAGCCCCCGCGACATCTACCAGAAGCCGGCCAACGCCTTCGTCGCCGGGTTTGTCGGCAACCTCAATGCCTTCTCGGTGCTCGGGCAAACGCCGCACGGCCTGAAAGTGTGTGGCGGTGAACTGCCGTGGCAGGCGCCCGACCAGCCCGGCACGGTGTATTGCCGCCCCGAACACCTGCGGGTGATGGAAGGCGAAGGGCACTTGTACGGCCACGTGGTGGCGCAGTTTTTCCTGGGCGCGCAAAGCCGCCTGATCGTCGAAGTGGGCGGCCCGCAACCGCTGCTGGTCGACAGCCAGGATAACCAGTTGCATGCCGTTGGCGCGCCGATTGCCCTGGCGATCGCGCCGCACATGTTGTTCACCCTGAATGCTTGAGAATTTATGTTGAATCGTCCGTTTCTAGTCGCGCAGATCAGTGACCTGCACCTCAAAGCCGGCCAGCGCCTCACCTATGGCGTAGTCGATACCCTGGGCGCGCTGCGCCGTGCCGTCGACCATTTGAACGCCAGCCACCCACGGCCCGACATCGTGGTGGTCAGCGGCGACTTGGTGGACTTTGGTCGCGCCGATGAATACGCCGTGCTGCGCCCCGAACTCGCACGCCTGCTCATGCCGTGCTACCTGGTGCCCGGCAATCATGACAACCGCGGGGCGCTGTTGGATGCATTCCCCGAGCATGCCTACCTGCCGGTGTCGGCGGATGGCCCATTGGATTGGGTGGTGGATGAATATCCGCTGCGTTTGATCGGGCTTGACTCCACGATTCCCGGCGGCCATGGCGGCCAGTTGCTGGACAGCCAGTTGCAATGGCTCGACGAGCAATTGTCGTTACGCCCGCACGCGCCGACTTTGCTGATCCTGCACCACCCGCCGTTTATCAGCGGCATCGGCCATATGGACCGTGAGCCCTTCATCAATGCCGCAGCCCTGGAACAACTCGTCTCGCGCCATCCGCAAGTCGAGCGCCTGTTATGCGGGCATTTGCACCGTCCCATGCAGCGGCGTTTCGGTGGCAGCCTCAGTTGTGTATGTCCCGGCACGTCCCACCAGATCGTGCTGGATTTGCAAGACGCCGCGCCCGCGCATTTCAACCTGGAGCCGGCGGGTTATCTGTTGCATCGCTGGGATGCGCAACACGGCTTGATCAGCCACAACGGCGTGTTCGGGGAATACCCGGGACCGTATCCGTTTTATGACGCCCATGGATTGATTGACTGAGGTCTTACGGAGGTTCACTCGCTCAACTAAGTCTCTGACCGTTCGTTAGCGCACCGGCCCATTCAAGTGCGGTCGCGTGCATCCTGCTGCTTATTTTTTGCGCCCGGAACCTGGATTCCGCGCCGGAGTTCGTCCTGATGAAAGCTACTTTGAATGTATTAAGCGTATTGACCGGCGGCCTCGGCCTGGCCCTGAGCCCCTTGGCCTCGGCTGATTTCCTGGGGGACAGCAAAGCCAACCTGGGCCTGCGCAACTTCTACTTCAACAACGACAACCGTGACGGCGCCGCCGCACCGTCGAAGACCGAAGAGTGGGGCCAGGCGTTTATCCTCAACTATCAATCGGGCTTTACCGACGGCACCGTCGGCTTCGGCCTGGATGCGGTCGGCATGCTCGGGGTGACCCTCGACAGTGGCGCCGGGCGCCACGTCGGCAGCTCGATGATCCCCAGCGATGACGGCAAGGCCACCGACAACTGGGCCCGTGGCGGTGCGACGGCCAAGGCGCGTTTTGCCAAGACCGAAGCGCGTTACGGCTACCTGCGCCCAAACCTGCCGATCCTGGTCAGTAACGATGGCCGCCTGTTGCCGCAGTCCTTCGAGGGCGGGCAAATCACCAGCAAGGACATCGACAACCTGACCCTCATCGGCGGCCAACTGCAACACACCACCGGCCGTGGCTCCAGCGACAGCAGCGGCCTGGCGGCGGCGGGCGGTACCCGGGAAAGCAATAAATTCAACTACGCCGGTGCCGACTACCAAGTGAACAAGGACCTGATGGTCCAGTATTACTACGCCAACCTCGAAGACTATTACCAACAGCACTTCGCCGGCTTGATCCATGTGTTGCCGCTGGGTGACTACGGCTCGCTGAAGACGGATCTGCGCTACTTCAAGACCACCTCCGACGGCAAGAACAGCAGCGCCGCCGGCCGTGCCGAGGGCTACAAGTTCGGCGGCTATACCAAAAACGGCAGCGGTGAAATCGACAACAACACCTGGAGCGCGGCGTTCATCTACTCCCTGGGCCCGCACGCGATCACCGCGGGTTACCAGCAGGTGTCAGACGACAGCAACTTCGCCCAACTCAACCAGGGTGGCCTGGTGAACAAAGGCGAGGGTGGTTCCAGTCTGTACCTCTACACCGACCGCACCGTGCAGACCTTCATCCAGGCGGGCGAGCGCACCGCGTTTGCGCAATACGCCTATGACTTTGCTGCCTTGGGTGTACCTGGCTTGAAGGCTTCGGTGATGTACTTGAAGGGTGACCATATCCAGACCGCCAGCGGCCAGGATGCCAGCGAATGGGAACGTGATATTTCCCTGGATTATGTGGTGCAGAGCGGCACCTTCAAGAACGTCGGGTTCGGCTGGCGTAACGGTATGTCACGCAGTGAAGTGGCCAGGGACCAGGATCAGAATCGCTTGTTCGTGAGCTATTCGATTCCCCTGATGTAAACCCATTGTTGTGAGCGGGCTTGCACCGCGCTGGGTGGCGTAGCCGCCCTAAACCCTATCGCCGCGGTGTTTCAGGAAGCCCCAGGTGCCTGGGGTTGGGGCGGCTGCGCCGCCCAGCGCGGGGCAAGCCCGCTCACTACAACGACCACAAACGTACAAGAGTGTTGCCAATCGCCCTCAGTAGACTCAAGGCATTCTTTTTACCGCAGGTTCCCCATGGATATCTTCCTCTACGCCTTCAGCGTCATGTACAGCCCTGGCCCGGTGAATTTCATGGGCCTCAACGCCGGGCTCACCGGTCAGTTTCGTCGCTCTACCGGGTTCTTCGCCGGCGTGGGGTGCGCGATGTTGGTGTTGTTCGTGCTGTTTGGCTACACCGGCGAAGCGATTATTTCCCACGCGGCATTGCCGTACATTTCCCTGGTGGGCGGGGTGTACACCTTGTACCTCGCCTATCAGGTGTTCACCGCCCGTACGGTAGTGGATGAAGACACTTCAACGGCACCGGCCAAAACCCTCACGTTCTGGAATGGCCTGGTGATCCAGTTGCTCAACCCCAAGGGCATCATGGCGGTGTTGCCGATCACCAGCGTGATGTTGCCGGCGGCGCATATCACCGGGCTGGCCATTGCCAGTGTTTCTGCCGCGTTGGCCTTCGCAGCGTTCGGCGCGCCGTGGATGTATGCGTTGCTCGGGGCTTTGTTGGGGCGGCGGATCAATGGCGCGTCGGCGTTCACGCTGTTCAATCGCTGCATGGGTGTGACCCTGGCGGTCTGTGCCTATTTCATGTTTCTCGCGTTTTACAGGCATCTGAGTGCAACGTGAGGAGAACTTGTGTTTGTCTCAAATAGTATGAGTTTGTCTCACTATCGCGCCGCTCCTTTGCTGTTAGGGTCAAGCGATGGAATCCGTGGTTTGACCCAGGGGGAGAGTGATGAGCATGCCTGCACAACCGGCCGAGGCGGTCGTTGAATTTTGGAAACGGGCCGGACCCAAGCGTTGGTTCGCCAAGGACGCTGCGTTTGACGCGGCCTTTCGCGACACCTTCTACGAAACCCATATGCAGGCCGCCCGTCGCGAACTGGAAGACTGGCTGGCGTCGGCAGAGGGCGCGTTGGCCTTGCTGATTCTGCTGGATCAATACCCACGCAATGCCTTTCGCGGCACCGCGCATATGTTCGCCACCGACCCCCTGGCGCGGCTGTATGCCCGGCGCATGGTGGACGCGGGGCTGGATACCCTGATCGAACCTGAGCTACGTGCGTTCTGTTATTTGCCGTTCGAGCATTCCGAGGACCCGGCGGATCAGCAGCGCTCGGTGGCGCTGAATCAGCAACTGGATGCCCGCACCTTTCATTGGGCCAAGGAGCACGCGAACATCATCGAACGGTTCGGGCGTTTTCCCCATCGCAACGCGGTGCTGGCCAGGGCTACCACCGAACCAGAGCAGGCGTTCCTCAAGGCGGGTGGTTTTGCGGGTTAAGCCTTGGCGGGGGCCGCCGTTTCCAGGGGCTCGGTCGAGCGAAATCGCCGCAGACCCTTGAGGTCGATCGCCCAGCGCAGGGCCTCGGTGGCCGAAGGACGGGGGCCTTGGCTGATCGCGTGTTCATCCTGGGTCAATGCGCCGAGGTAGCCCTGGGCGCCGCTGCGCTCGCTCCAATAGTGGGTGTGGCTGAGCCAGGAGCGTGCGAGCCAGCCTTTGCAGCGACCCACAGTGACCGGCAAATCCAGCACGCCATTGCCCATCACCGGCTTGACCGGGCCGCCGACGATGTCGCCAAACAGGCCGTAAGGTGCGGGGAAGTAGAGGTTGGTCCAGCGCGTCACCGCAAACGCGGCGGCATGGTGCAGGTAGAGCGGGGTGAAAGCCTGCCCACCGAGCGTGACCGGTTGGCGGGCGCTGTAACCGTAGCCTTGGTCATCCTTGGTGGGCGGGCAGGCCGGGGCTTCACGACGCTCCATGCGTTGCTGGAAGTCGCTGACGCTGCGGCCCAGCAACAGGCTGGCATGCGCCATCGGGCTGCCCACGGTGACCAGGTCGGTGATACGCCAGGGGTTGCCCAGGTTGCGTTGTTCGATAAAGGCCGCGGCCTGTTGTTCGCGAAATCTCAGGGTGCTGCCCAGGCCGCCATCAAGGGCCGCGCCGGCATCGGGCAGCGCTTGCTTGAGCACCGGTTGCAGCGGTTCGTGGTTGGCGTAGCGTCTGGCCAATTCGTGATTGCTGGGGATGACCTTGTTCAGTTGATCGTGATGCTCGTGCCACAGGTAACCGACGATGTCGTAGGCAATCACGCTGCCCAGGCTGTGGCCGACCACGATGATCCGGTCGTAGTCACCCTGGTTATGCAGGGCGCGCAACAGCGCTACGCCATCGGCGCGGATCTGTTCGCGCACCACGACATTCTGCGGGTTGGGGCTCAGGTATCGCGCCGCATCACCCAGGTAGGACAGGGCGGAATAGCGTAATCCGAGGCCGATGGCGCCTAGTAGCAACGGCACCAGCGCGAAGGGGTTGTCGGTGTGATCGAAGCGGCCCCAGGTCGTGGCCAGGGTGCCGCTGGCGATCAGCAGCAAAAGTATTAGTAGTGTCCAGCGCGTGGTGCGCCAGATCGGCACGATCGCGTCGGGAATATCCCGGCGCGGGCGCTTGAAGAGGTCCCACAACCAGCTCAGCAGGTGGCCAAGCTTGGTGCCCTGCATCTTGTGGGCCCAATAATATTCGTAGAAGTCGGTGGACGTGCGGCCTGGCGACTTCAATACGCGCAGGTCGAAATTGCGCGACAACCGATCCGGCTTGCTCCAGTAGAAGGGTTTTGCGTCGGGCGTGTTCGCCGGGATCATGGCGTCCACAAAGCCATGCAGGGTGTCCATCGGGCGCTGTTCGCCGATGCCGTGGATGACCACAACCGCTTGTTTCATGTGCTATTCATTCCTTGAAGGCCACGAAGGGGGAGCAATGTCGAGAAATCGCGAATAGCCATAATATTGCCACTACCCGTGCTATTCCTGCCAGGAATGCCCCCATAAAAAACCTGCATTTTCTTTACCAACGCATATCTCGTAGCGTGGCACTTCACCCAAGGAGACTCGCCATGCAGCCGTTACGCCTTTACGTTGACGCTCAATTCACCAGCCCCTATGCGATGTCGGTATTCGTCAGCCTGCACGAGAAGGGGTTGGCGTTCGACACCCGTACCCTGGACCTGGACGCCGCACAACAACAGGCGAAGGACTACACCGAGCTGTCGGTGACGCAGCGCGTGCCGACGTTGCTGGACGGTGACTTTGCCCTGTCGGAGTCCTCGGCGATCACTGAATACCTCGAACAGGTCTACCCCGGGACGCCGGTGTACCCGGCTGACCCCAGGCAGCGGGCGAGGGCGCGGCAAGTCCAGGCGTGGTTGCGCAGCGACTTGCTGCCGATTCGTCAGGAACGCTCGACGCTGGTGGTGTTTTACGGCGCGAAAATGCCGCCCCTGTCGCCCGTGGCGCAAGCCGCTGCGCACAAGTTGCTCAGTGCGGCGCAGACGTTGTTGGCGGGCAACGCGGCGTACTTGTTCGGCGAGTGGTCGATTGCCGATGTGGACCTGGCGGTGATGCTCAACCGGCTGATCCTCAATGGTGACCAGGTGCCGGCCGAGCTGGTGGCGTATGCCGAGCGTCAGTGGCAGCGCCCGTCAGTGCAGGCCTGGGTCAACCTGCAACGCCCGGCGCTGTAAGCGGCGCCAGCCATTCGTGGGCGACACGCCGGTCGAGGTCTTCCCAATCAGCCATGCCCAGCACGCGGGTGGTGTTCAAGCCACGCAGGTAACCGCGCAGTTGCTGGGCGCTGGCGTAGCGCTCGTCGGCGTCGGCCGTTTCGTCCTGCAGCACGGCTTCATAATCGACCAGGTAATCGGCGACCCGCTCGCGAAACTCCGGCAGTACGGCTTCGCGAATGCGGTCGAAGGTTTTCTGGTGCGGCTTCATGGCGTGGTCCTTATAAGTTTTATTGAAAGCGGGCGGTGTAACACTATCGGTTCAAATGATAGTCACCATCAAGGATCGCAAGTTCTGTTTTTGCTGGAAAAGGGGAGAATTGCACCATCGAGACGCTGCTCAAGGAAATGCGCGATGAGGACGATAATCCAACTGGGTTTGATGATGTTGATGCTGGGTTCGGTGGTCATGACCACCCCGGTTAGTGCCGATGAACTGCGTACGGGCCATTTGCTGCCACTCGTGGGTAGCGTAGACTCCCTGGCGCACGCGCAGTCGGTGGGGGTGTTGTACAGCGAAAACACCCGCGACAACCTCCGCTACCTTGAGCGCTACCACGCCATGGCCATGAACGGCGCCAAGGATGCCCTTGACGGACGTATCCGCGAGGCATTCGTCAACAGCTCCGATCCGGAGTTGGCCATCGATTGGCTATTGGGTTCGCTGCAGGGCACTTTTTTGTCCGTCACGGTCTATAGCAGCCTGGATGAGCTGGTGCAGGCGCACCCGGACGTAGTGGTGATGCTCGATACCCATAACCAACTGCTGACCCCGCGCAACGACTGGGTGGAAGCAAGCTTTACCGCACGGTTCTATGACGCGGACTTGCAATACATCGCCAAGGCCGAAGGTTCGGTGCACAAGCAGGTGTCATCGGTGTGGGTGCATGACAAGGCGGCGCCCGAGATCGCCGCGCAGATCGAGCAGCAGCGCGATGTGCAGCAAGATGCCTTGAGGCAGTTTGATGTGTCGCTCAAGGCGTTGGTCCGAGCGGGTTGATGTGAACTTTTTTCAGTTATTTTCAGGAATTTCTATGCGCTCTTTTTTCGCCCCGGCCCTGGCCTTTGCTTCTTTGGGACTGACCGGTTGTGTTTCCGCACCCAATGCTCCGACCTTGACCCTGCAAACCAGCAAGACGCCTGAAGGCTATGTGCAGTGCGTATTGCCCACGCTTGAAAAGCACGGCATCACCTCCACCGTGACGCAGAACTCGCGCCACGCCAAGGTGCTGCTGACCAGCAAGTTCGCTGCTGATGATGTGCTGGAAGCCTACAAGTCCCAGGACGGCACCAAAGTGTTCCTGTATGAGCGCAAGCCGCTGGCATCGGCGATCACGCCCTCCCGGCTGGAACAGGCAGCCAAAGACTGCCAGTAACCTGTAGTGAGCGGGCTTGCCCCGCGCTGGGTGGCGAAGCCGCCCTAAACCCTGCCGCTGCGGTGTTTCAGAAAGACCGAGGCGCCTGGTTTTGGGGCTGCTACGCAACCCAGCGCGGGATAAGCCCGCTCACTACAAGGGTCGCAGGGGGAGGGCTCAGGGTTTCGCTTCGCTGCTGAAACTGTCGACCGCCCTGACCAGGCCCTTGGCCGCTAGCGCCACCAACTCACCGCCTTTTTCCACGGTCGCCAGGGCCGGGTCCGAGCCCATGCGTCCGTCGGGGAAGCGTGCGCGGAAGTCCAGCGCCTCGCGGATCGGACCGGTGTTGGCAATCTGCGGCGAATAATCGGCTGACTTGATCGACTCCGGATACGCCCACTGCGTGACCGCGATCTCCGACGGCGTGGCATGGCTGCCATGGCCCACCGGGAACTGGCGGTGCGCCAGATCGCCGACACCTTCAAGGTCCCACCAGTTCACCAGCTTCAGCGCAAACCCGGCTTCGCGACGGGCGTAGCTGGCCTCGGCATACAGTTCGGAAAACGCGGCCTCGATGGTGGCGATATTGCCGCCATGGCCGTTCAGAAACAGGATCTTCTCGAAACCGTGCCCGGCCAGTGAGCGCACCCAATCGCCAATCGCGGCGATAAAGGTGGAAGGGCGCAGCGAGATGGTGCCGGGAAAGCCCAGGTGATGCTGGGCCATGCCGATATTGAAGGTGGGGCCGATCAGGATGTCGGCGTTCTTCTGTGCCTCATGGGCGATGATCTCCGGGCACATCCAGTCGGTGCCCAGGAGGCCGGTCGGGCCATGTTGTTCATTGGAACCAATGGGGATCACGACCGTGCGGCTGCGCTCCAGAAACTGCCCGATTTCGATCCAGGTGGACTTGTGTAGAAGCATGCGGCGCTCTCTTTTATCGGTGGGGACAGGCTATCCACCACGGATTGTACGACTACTGGCCACCTGTTGGGGTTTGCAATTGAGGTAGGTCGAGGACTTCAGCCAATGCCGGTCCGGGTACCAGGAAAACATGAATTGCCCATCCTTGAGCTTGTCCACCACCTGACGCGCCACTTGCGGGCGTACGGCCGGGCAACCCTGGCTGCGACCGATGCGGCCTTCGCGTTTGCTCCAGGCCGGGTTGACGTAGTCGGCGGCGTGAATCACCAGCGCACGGTCGCGGGCCTGGTCATTGAAACCGGGCTCCAGGCCGTCCATGCGCAATGAATAACCGTGGGTGCCCAGGTAACTTTCCTGGGTGCGGAACAGCCCCAGGCTGGACTGGTGGCTGCCCTCGCGGTTGGAAAACTGCGTGGCGAAGTTTTCCCCGGATTTTGCGCCATGGGCCACCAGGTCACGCAGCACCAGGGTTTTCTTGCGCAAATCGAAGATCCACAGGCGACGAGCGGTCGAGGGTTGCGAGTAGTCGATAACCGCCAGGCGATCGGAGCGTTCTTCACCATTATTGACCGCACACTGCACGGCGCTCAGGGCGCTTTTCAATACGGTGGGATTGAGTTCTGGAGCCGAGCGCGCCAGGCTGTTATACAGGGAGGGAGGATTGCCATTGGCGGCGATCGCAGCCTGGCTCAATACAGCCAGGCTCATGGCAGCCAGGCCGAGGCGACGGATAAAAGTCAGCATCTACAGTACATCCCCCCACTGTGGATTGGAGCAAAGTCATTGTTCAAAAAACACGCATGTTACTTGAGCATTTGCTTGCTCGTTGCACCACTGGTCGCGACAGCCGAACTGTTGCCGACAGACGCAGTCCCCGTTGCACCATCCAGCCCGATCCAGCTGGCCCTGGCGCAATTGCCCAGCGTCTGTCCCGACCTGGCGCCACGCATCGACGCTGCCGCACTGCTGCGGTTGCAGGCGTTCTACCAGCAGCAGGGCGACGCTCCGTTGTGGGCAAGCGGTGAACGCCGTTCAGCGTTGCAGGCCCAGCTGCAGTTGCTGGCCGACGATGGCCTGGACCCCACCCACTATAGCCTGCCTGCCGTAGACGCCACGGCCAACGTGCTGTGCAGTGATATCGACAGTAGCCGCCAGTACCTGCAAGCCCTGCAGGACCTGCATTACGGTCGCCTGCAGCAATCGCGGTTCGAGCCGCTATGGCATGCGCTGCCGCCGGCCCGTGACCCGGACACCGTGGTGCTGGCGTTTGCCGCCACGGGGTTGCAAGACATGGCGCAAGCGTTCGATCAGGCCCGCCCCAGCGCGGATTTGTATCGCAGCCTGCGCAATGCTTACGCGACCGTGCGCCTGCAACCCTTGCCGCATTGGGACCCGGTCGCCAACGGCCCCTTGCTGCGCCCCGGCATGGAAGACCCGCGTGTGCCGGAACTGGCGCGCCGCTTGTTCAGCGGCGGCTACCTGGCCAAGGCGAGCCCCGGAAACGGCAAGCAGTACCGGGACGAGTTGGTCAAGGCGGTGAAGGCGTTCCAGGCCAGCCACTCATTGCAAGCGGATGGCGTGATCGGCGCGGGGACCGTCGCCGAACTCAATATCAGCCCGGCCATGCGTCGCGAACAACTGCGCATCAACCTCGAGCGTTTCCGCTGGCTGGCCCAGGACCTGGAACCCGAAGGGGTGGTGGTGAACGTCGCGGCGGCGCAACTGAGCGTCTACCAAAGCGGTATCCCGGTGTGGCAGACGCGCCTGCAGGTGGGCCGCGCCGAACGCCAGACGCCGCTGCTCAAGTCGCGCATCACCCGGTTGACCCTCAACCCCACCTGGACCATCCCGCCGACCATCATGCGCGAGGACAAACTCCCGGCCATTCGTTTGAACCCCGAATATTTGCGCCAGCAAAACTTGCAGGTGCTCGATGCCCAAGGTCATCCGTTGACGGCAGACCAGGTGGACTGGTCGCGCCCGGGCAACATTCTTCTGCGCCAGGACGCCGGCCCGCGTAACCCGTTGGGCCGGATCGTGATGCGCTTTCCCAACCCGTATTCGGTGTACCTGCACGACACGCCCAGCCAGCCGTTGTTTACCAAAGGGCCGCGAGCGTTCAGTTCAGGCTGTGTGCGGGTGGAGCAACCGTTGCTGTTGCGCGACCTGCTGGTGAGCCCGGCCGAACGGACGCGCACCGACGAATTGCTGGCCACCGGCGTGACCCATGAGTTCAGGCTGGCCACACCTGTGCCGGTGCTGCTGGGGTATTGGACGGTTGAGGTGGATCGTCAGGGTGGCTTGGTGTACGCGCCCGATATCTATGGGCGCGACCCGGTGTTGATCAAGGCGATGGGGGCGGTACTCTAGGGGCTGCTCAGCGCCCGTTGGGCGGCGTTACTCGGGGATCAATTGCTGGCGGCATTCCAGCACCAGCCGGGCGCCGCCCAGTTCACTGGTGCCGACCTCCAGCTTGAAGCCATGCAGGTTGATGATCGCCGCGACGATCGAGAGACCCAAGCCGAAGCCGCCCTGCTGATCGCTTTCATCCACCCGATAGAAGCGTTGGAACACCGATTTGCGTTCGGCCACCGGAATGCCGGGGCCGGAGTCGAGTACTTCGATCCGCGTGCTGCCCATGTCCGTGGCGGCGCGCAGGATGACTTTGCCCCCGGAGGGGGTGAACTTGATCGAGTTGCTCAACAGGTTGCTCAAGGCTTCGAACAGCAACGCGCGGTCGCCGGTGATCCACGGCAGGGATTCGGGGATCTGCAGCACCAATTCCACTTCGCCTTCTTCCGCCAGGGGCAGGTAGAAATCATGCAGTTCGCGCAGCAGCGGCAACGGGTCCATCACCAGAAAACCCGAGCGCCGCTGGTGGTCTTCCAGCTCGGAGATGCGCAGCAGCCCGCGAAAGCGCGCCATCAGGGTGTCGGTCTCGGCGATGGCGTCATCCAGTTTCACCGCGTGGGCGGAGTCTTCTTCGGCTTGTTGCTTGATGCGGTAGAGCTGGGCGCGCAAGCGTGTCAGCGGGGTGCGCAGGTCATGGGCAATGTTGTCGCAGACGCCCTTGACCTCATTCATCAGTTTTTCGATGCGGTCGAGCATGGCGTTGACGATGGCCGCCAGCATATCCAGTTCGTCACGCCGATTGGACAGCGGCAGGCGGTGCGTCAGGTCGCCGGCGACGATGGCCTCGGCGCTGGCCTGAATCCCGCGAATGCGTCGTAGCGGCTGGCGCCGCAATAGATGCCAACCGGCCGCGCCGGGGATGATCGTCAGGGACAGGGCCCACAACAGGGCATGCCAGATGATCCGGGTGACACCGAACAATGAACCGTTGGCGCGCACCAGTACCAGCCAGCGGCCGTCTTCGGTGTGGGTGGCGACGGCGTCGCAGCTGTCCTTGGGCAGCTTGGGGTCGTTGGAGTCGACGCAATTGGCCAGGGCGTGGATCTTGCCGTCCAGGGGCAGGTCGGGCGGCACCGCACGGATCGGCCCGCTCAATGGGCGGAACTGTTCATCGAACAGGCCGTAGGCGTCCACGCCCTTCATGTCGAAGGTCATGCTGGTGGTCAGTGCCTCGACCAGTTCCTCGCCGTCAAAGCGCTGGAACAGGTGTTGACGCTGCATCAGGGAGTGACGCGACAAGTCGCCCAGGTAGCCCGAGACCTCGTAGTACAGCACCCCCATGAGGATGCAGCTCCACGCCACGAACAACGAACTGTACAGCGCCAGCAAGCGGCTGCTGGAGGAGCGCCAGCCCTTAGAGGGGTTCAGCAATGACATACCCGGAACCTCGTACCGTGCGGATCAACGGCGTGAGGCCCGGTGGATCGATTTTTTTGCGCAGGCGACCGATGTGCACGTCGATCAGGTTGGTGCCGGGATCGAAGTGGTAACCCCAGACTTCCTCGAAGATCATCATCCGCGACAGGATCTGCCCGGTGTTGCGCATCAGGAATTCCAGCAGTTTGTATTCGGTGGGCAACAGGCTCAGCGGCTGTTCGGCACGGCTGGCTTCGCGGGTGATCAGGTTCAGTTCCAGGTCGGCCACGCGCAGGGCGGTTTCGAGTTCCTTGACCGTGCTTTTGCGCCGCAGCAGTACTTCGACCCGGGCGGCCATTTCATCGGAAGCGAACGGTTTGGTCAGGTAATCATCGCCACCGGCGCGCAGGCCGCGCACACGCTCGTCGACGTCGGAGAGGGCGCTGATCATCAGGATCGGCGTCGACACCCCGATGGTCCGCAGCGTGGTGACGATGGCCAGGCCATCGAGTTCCGGCAGCATGCGGTCGAGGGTGATCAGGTCGTAATCTCCGCTTACGGCACGGACCAGGCCTTCACGGCCGTTGTCCACCCAGTCGACATCCAGTCCATGGCTACTCAGCTCGGCGACGATCTCGCGGGCCGTTACGGCGTCATCCTCGATGGTCAAAATGCGTGTCATAGGATTACCTGGTGAGCGTTCACACTAGAAGTGGGGGCATTTTGCCAAGAAATGATAGCGGGCTTACTAAAAAAATATTCATGTTAGGCAAATCGAGCATTCGCTGGGTGGAAGTGCATAACGCCCACCTCTCACGGCTCATTCTTGCAAGTTGCATGATTTCGAGAAGTTCAAGTTATTTAACTGTTTGAAATATATAGGATTTATTTTTGTCGGCGACTGGCATGGTGCCTGCACTGTCCTTTTTGGGACTTGTAACACTATTTTTCATGCCTGGAGCTAAACAACAATGATCACATCCTCATCCACGCTGCAAGAATCAAGCACGCTCTCCGGGGTTTCCTGGGGGGCTATCTTTGCCGGGGCCGCAGCTGCCGCTGCACTTTCCCTGATTCTGGTACTGCTGGGCTTCGGCCTGGGGTTCTCGGCGGTTTCGCCGTGGGCCGACAGCGGGATCAGTGCCAAGGGGCTTGGCATTTCTACCATCGTCTGGCTGGCCTTCACCCAGATCGTCGCGTCCGGGCTCGGTGGTTACATCGCCGGTCGGTTGCGGGTGAAGTGGGCCAATATGCACACGGATGAGGTGTACTTTCGCGACACCGCCCATGGTTTCCTGGCCTGGGCCGTCGCGACGCTGATCACCGCAGTGCTGGTGGTCGGCTCGGTCAGCAGCGTCGTCAGCGGCGGTGTCAAAGCCGGTGCGGCGGTTGCCTCGGGTGCCGCCAGCGGCCTGACTCAAGCAGCCGGCGGTGCTGCCAAAGGCGCCAACAGTGGCGACTTCGATTATTACGTCGACAGCCTGTTCCGCGATGACCGCCCAGCCGCCGTCAGCGATGATGCCGCCCATGGCGTGGTTGCACGTATCTTCACCCGCACCCTGAGCAACGACGGCCAGCTCGCTCCTGAAGACCGGACCTACCTGGCCCAGTTGATCAGCCAGCGCACCAACCTCAGCCAGGCTGACGCCGAAGCGCGTATCGACAAGGTCTACGGCGATGCCCGCAAAGCCATCGAAGACGCCAAGCTCAAAGCCAAGCAAGCCGCCGACACCGCTGCCAAAGTCGCTGCCTACACGTCGCTGTGGACCTTCATCACGCTGTTGATCGGTGCCTTCTTCGCCAGCTTCGCCGCCACGTTCGGCGGTCGCCGTCGGGATGCCGTGGTGTATGTCGAAACCGAAACCTACGTTCGTTAATTCAAGGAGAACACTCTCATGCGCTCATTACTCTTGTGGTTTCTCGGCGTGCCTATCCCGGTCATCATCCTGATCGCGATCTTCATGCACTAACCTGAGCCTGGCTCGGTCCCTTGTGGGGGCGTGCTTGCTTGCGAAGGCTGTCTTTCAGCGATTATCAGCTGACTGACACACCGCTTTCGCGAGCAAGTCCGCTCCCACATTTTGTTTTGCGCAGCGTCAGCCAACCGCTGAGCAGCAACACACTCGCCGCTGACGTCATGATCACCAGCGGGGTTGAAGTGCCATCCGACAGCAACCCGGTGAGCCAGCTGCCCACGGCCGTCAGGAACATCTGGATAAAGAAGAACAGCCCCGAAGCCGTCCCGGCCACCGCGCCATACGGCTGCAACACCGACAGTTGGCAAGCTGGAATCGCCATGCCCACCGACACCATGATCACCACCATCGGCAGCACAATCGCCAACCATTCTCCCGGCAAAACAGAAGTCGCGGTGGCAAGTGTCGCACTGCCGACGATGTTCAAGCCGATTGCGGCGCTGATCAAACGGTCGGGTTCGAAACGTTGTACCAGCCGCCGAAACAGGTTCGCGCCGAGCATGTAGCCGCTGATCGTGGCGGCAAACACCAGCGCGTAAGCCGTGGCAGACAAGTGAAAGCCGCGTTGCAGCAAAGCTGACGACTCACTGATGAACGGAAAGTAGGTGCTGTAGACGCAGCCGATGGCGAGCGAATAGCGCAGGAAATAGCGGTCACGCAGCAGTTGGCCGTAGAGCTGCAACAGATTGCGCGGCGGCGCGGCAGCCACCTCTGCCGGACGGGTTTCCGGCAAGCGCTGATACACCACCACAGACAGCGCGGCCCCGATCAACCCGAGCAGCACGAACAGCCCGCGCCAGTTGATCAACGGCAGCAGCAGGCTACCCAGCACGGGGGCGGCCATCGGCGACACGGCCATGGCCATGGAGATCAAGCCCAGCAGACGTGCCTGCTCCTGGCGGTCGAAGTAGTCGCGCACGATCACCCGGCCGATCACCGTGGTGCAGCATCCGCCCAGGGCCTGGAACAAGCGGGCGATGATCAGCACGCCGAGGTTGTCGGACCCGGCGCAGGCGGCGGTGGCCGCCACATACAGGAACAGGCCGCTCAGCAGCACCGGTCGACGACCGAAGCGGTCGGTCAGCGGGCCGCTGACCAGCAGGGAAATCGCCGAACCCAGGGTGTACAGCGTGAGGGTCAATTGCAATTGGGCGTCGCGGGCCTGGAAATAGTCGGCCATGGCGGGCAGGGCCGGCAGGTGCAGGTCCAGGGTGATGCGCGGCAAGGCGATCAGGAGGGTCAGCAGCACCAGCCAGAATCCCGTGGAGAGGGTGCGTTGTGTCATGGAAAGCCTCGATACCGTTCGTGGAGCCTCGAACTCTACTGGCTTTGTGGTTTAATCCTTTGGGCCACTTATGTCTGGAGTGAATGGACCACTTATGAGTCGAGGAAAAGCCGCATCCGCCTTGGACCTGCCGCGTCCCACCGCCTTGGACGCAGGCAAGCAGCAGGGCGCTTACGATGCGTTGCGTACCGCCATCCTGAACCGGCAACTGCCGGCGGGCAGTCGCTTGCCGTCTACGCGCAGTCTGGCTGAGCGCTGGTTGGTATCGCGTGGCACACTTGAGGCGGCCTATGAGCGCTTGCAGGGCGAAGGCTATGTGCAGCGGGTGGCCGGCTCGGGCACGCGGGTATGTGCGGTGATCCCCGAACAGTTCATTGCGGCTGCGGCGCCCAGCGCAAGCGCACGCCGTGCGGCGTTGCCTGATCAGCCTGACGCGGTGGTGCAGAGCCACGTGCCTTTCGTGGCACGGCGCCCGGATGCCGGCCTGTTCGACTTGAAAACCTGGGCGCGTTGCATCTCCCGTGGCTTGCTCCGCGTGGGCCCTGGTGTGCTGGAAGCCGCCCACCTGGCCGGGCTGCCGGCCTTGCGAGAACAGATCGCCGATTACCTGCGCAGCTATCGCGGCCTGCAATGCGAGGCCGATGAAGTGATCGTCACCACCGGCATTCGCCACGCCCTCGACCTGATCGCCCGCACGCTGCTCAAGCCCGGTGACACGGCCTGCGTTGAAGACCCCGGTTACACACCCGCACGTCGCCTGTTCGGCTTGGCGGGTGCACAGGTCAAGGCCGTGCCGGTGACGGCCGAGGGCCTGGATTGCGCGCAACTGCCTTCCACCGCACGCCTGGCCTATGTGACCCCGGCGCACCAGGCGCCGCTGGGCATGACCCTCTCGGTGTCGCGGCGCCTGGCGTTGCTGGACTGGGCCGCCCGCGCCGACGCCTGGGTGATCGAAGACGACTACGACAGCGAGTACAACTACAACAGCGCCCCCCTGGCGGCGCTCAAATCCCTGGATTGCGGCGACCGGGTGCTCTACTGCGGCAGCTTCAACAAGAACCTGTTTCCCGGTTTGCGCGTGGGGTTCATGGTGGTGCCCAAGGCGTTGCGCCCAGCGCTATTGCGCACCCTGCAACTGACCGGGCATTCAGTGGGCGCCACGGATCAGCTGGGGTTGGTGGAGTTGCTTGGCAGCGGTGCCTTTGTGCGGCACCTGCGCGCTTCGCGCCAGGCTTATCAGGCGCGGCGCGATGCATTGCTCGCGTGCCTGCCGGATGGCTGCTCAGTGAGTGGCCAGCAGGCCGGGTTGCACTTTGTCCTGTGGTTGCCGCCGGGTGTGGAAGAGCAGGACTTCTGTGAGCGGGCCGCTGCCGTCGGGTTGGCGCTGCAGGCCTTGGGCAAGTTCTGCGTAGAGGCCAGCCTGCCGCCGGCGGTGATCATCGGCTACACCGCGCTGACCCTGGCGCAGATCCGTTTTCACGGGCGGGTGCTGACAAAGTTGCTGATCGCAATGTGAGTCGGTGTCTGTCGCTCAGTCTTCGAACCCGACCTGTTCATGAATCTCGTCCACCTTCAATTCCAGGCGATACGCCACTGCAATGAACAGCGCCTGGCACAGGCACAAGGTGGCGCTCAACGAGCGGAAGGCGAACGAGGAACCTTCGTTCACCAACAGCACCGTGTTCGCCCGCTTGGCCAGGGGCGAGAGGTTGCTGTCAGTGATGATCAGGGTCTTGGCCTGCTGGTGCTGGGCGATGCGCAGGCAGTGCTGGGTCTCTTTGCCGTAGGGCGTGAAGCTGATGGCGATCACCAGGTCGTTGGCCCGTACGCTGCGCATCTGCTCGCGGTAGCTGCCGCCCAAGCCTGAGATCAGGTGAATGCGCTTGTTGGTGTGCTGCAGGTTGTAGACCAGGTAATCGGCGACGGCGAAGGAACGGCGCACGCCGACCACATAGATATTGTCGGCATTGACCACTAGGTCCACGGCTTTTTCGAACGCCGCGTCATCGAGTTCCAGCCCCAGGCGCTCTATGCCGGACAGCGTGGCGTTGACGCATTCACGTGCCAGGTCGCCGCCGCTGGCTTTCTGCGACTTGTTGGCGATCATGCTGCGGATGCGCTGCTGGTAGTTCTGTACCGGCGTGGTCTTGTGGGTATACGCCTCGCGAAACAACGCCTGCATCTCACTGAACCCACTGAAGCCGAACCGTTGCGAAAAACGCACGATGGCGGAGGGGTGCACTTCGCATTCGCGGGCGATATCGCTGATGCGGTCGACCATGATCCGGTCGCGCTGCTGGCTCATGTAGCTGGCAATGCGCTTGAGCTGACGCGGCAGGCTTTCGTATTCGTCGGTGATCAGTTGCAACAGGCGCTCGGCATTGATCGGAGGGCTGGCGAGCGTGGCTTCCAGGGTAGTCTCGGGATCGGTGCGGGACATGGGCAATCCTTCTGGCGTTTTCGTCTGTTGCGCGGGTGGGTGGCGCAAGTCTACAGGGTAGGCGCAAAAAAATACCCCGGCATCACGGCCCGCGCGGCGTGCTGAAACGATGCACGGCGAATGGCGAGCCATTATGTCAGTGTATTGGAAAAAATATTCCACAAAAAATAAATATGGAATAAATATTGATTGCGCTCCCCGGACGTTCTAGTCTGCTCCCACCAAGAGCGTTTGCTGTCGCCACGGCAGTACAACGCAGGCTGATAAAAATAACAGGAGCCAGCATGGGCCAGACTCGTTTTGCCAGTGGGCGTCAATTGGATCTGATTTGCCTCGGGCGACTGGGCGTCGACCTCTACGCACAGCAAGTGGGCGCGCGGCTTGAGGACGTGTCCAGCTTCGCCAAGTACCTCGGCGGGTCCTCCGCCAATATCGCTTTCGGCACCGCACGCCTGGGGCTCAAGTCGGCGATGCTGAGCCGGGTAGGGGACGACCATATGGGGCGTTTCCTGGTGGAATCCCTGGCCCGTGAGGGCTGCGATGTCAGCGGCATCAAAGTCGATCCTGAACGCCTCACCGCCCTGGTGCTGCTTGGCCTCAAGGACCGGGAAACCTTCCCCCTGGTGTTCTACCGCGAAAACTGCGCAGACATGGCCCTGCGCGCCGAAGACATCAGCGAAGCCTTTATTGCCTCCAGCAAAGCCCTGCTGATCACCGGTACGCATTTCTCCACCGATGGCGTGTACAAGGCCAGCATCCAGGCACTGGACTATGCCGCCAGGCACAACGTCAAGCGCGTGTTGGACATTGACTACCGCCCGGTGCTGTGGGGCCTGGCCGGCAAGGCGGACGGTGAAACCCGTTTTGTCGCCGACCAGAATGTCAGCCAGCACGTGCAGAAAATCCTGCCGCGTTTTGACCTGATCGTGGGCACCGAAGAAGAGTTCCTGATCGCCGGTGGCAGTGAGGACTTGCTGAGCGCCCTGCGCAATGTGCGCGAACTGACCCCGGCCACCCTGGTGGTCAAGCTCGGCCCGCAGGGCTGCACGGTGATCCACGGCGCCATCCCGGCGCGACTGGAAGACGGGGCGATCTACCCCGGTGTGCGCGTGGAAGTGCTCAATGTGCTGGGCGCCGGCGATGCGTTTATGTCGGGCTTCCTCAGCGGTTGGCTGAACGATGCCAGCGATGAGCGTTGCAGCCAGTTGGCCAATGCCTGCGGCGGCCTGGTGGTGTCGCGCCATGCCTGTGCCCCGGCGATGCCCACACCTGCTGAACTGGATTACCTGTTCAACAGCCCGGTGCCTATCACGCGGCCGGATCAGGACGTTACCCTGCAACGCCTGCATCGCGTCACGGTGCCGCGCAAGGTCTGGAAGCCGTTGTTCGTGTTTGCGTTCGACCATCGCTGGCAATTGGTCGACCTGGCGCAAAAGGGCGGCCAGGGCCCGGCGCGCATCAGCGACATCAAGCAACTGTTTATCCAGGCCATCGAACGGGTGGAGAAAAAACTTGGCGAGCAGGGCGTCGAGGCCGATGTGGGCCTGCTGGCCGACCAGCGTTTTGGCCAGGATGCGCTCAACGCCGCCAGCGGTCGCGGCTGGTGGATCGCGCGCCCGGTGGAAGTGCAAAACTCGCGGCCCCTGGCGTTCGAGCATGGGCGTTCGGTCGGCAGCAACTTGATCGCCTGGCCTCAGGAGCAAATCATCAAGTGCCTGGTGCAATTTCATCCGGACGACGAGCCGCTGCTGCGCCTGGAACAGGAAGCGCAACTCAAGGCGCTGTACGAGGCCTCGCTGGTCAGCGGCCATGAACTGCTGCTGGAGGTCATCCCGCCCAAGGATCATCCATCCCCTTACCCGGAGGTGCTGTATCGCAGCCTCAAGCGCCTGTACAACCTGGGCATCTACCCGGCGTGGTGGAAGATCGAGGCGCAGTCGGCCGAGGACTGGAAAAAGCTCGACGAACTGATTCAAGAGCGCGACCCGTACTGCCGTGGCGTGGTGCTGCTGGGCCTGAACGCGTCGGCGCAATGCCTGGCCGATGGCTTCCAGCAGGCCAGCCACAGCACCACCTGCCGTGGTTTCGCCGTGGGCCGTACGATCTTCCAGGAGCCGAGCCAGGCGTGGATGGCGGGGGAGATCGATGACGAGACCCTGATCCAGCGCGTGCAGGCGACGTTCGAGCAACTGATCAATGCCTGGCGCAGTTCCCGAACCTGATCACAATTCCAAATATGCAATGCAATCAAATGTGGGAGGGGGCTTGCTCCCGATGGCGGTGGTTCAGCTATAGAAGTTTTGTCTGATTCACCGCTATCGGGAGCAAGCCCCCTCCCACATAAAGCAGATCTCAGCGATACCTGAAAAATAAAAAAGGTGCAGCCATGCCCGCAATCCGAATTGGCATCAACCCGATCTCCTGGAGCAACGACGACCTGCCGGCCCTGGGCGGTGAGACTCCCTTGAGCACCGCCCTCAGCGAAGGCAAGGACATCGGCTACGAAGGTTTTGAACTCAACGGTAAATTTCCCAAGGACGCCAAGGGCGTCGGCGATGTGTTGCGCCCCTATGACCTGGCGCTGGTCTCCGGCTGGTACTCCAGCCGTCTGGCGCGACGTTCGGTGGCCGAAGAAATCGAAGCCATCGCCGGCCATGTCGAGCTGCTCAAACAGAACGGCGCCCAGGTGCTGGTGTATGGCGAAGTCGCCGACTCCATCCAGGGTTCGCGTGTGCGCCTGATCGAGCGCCCGCGGCTGCACAGCGAGCAAGCCTGGCAGGCATACGCCGACAAACTCACTGAATTGGCGCGTTTCACCCTGTCCCAAGGGGTGCGGTTGGCCTACCACCACCATATGGGCGCCTACGTCGAGTCTCCCGAAGACATCGACCAGCTGATGCGCCGCACAGGCCCTGAAGTCGGCCTGCTGTTCGACTCCGGCCATTGCTACATGGGCGGTGGCGAACCCATCGAGGTGCTGCGCAAACACATCGACCGCATCTGCCACGTGCATTTCAAGGACGTACGCAAAGCGGTGGTGCAACTGGCCCGCAACCAGATGTGGAGCTTTCCCGATTGCATCGTCAACGGCACCTTCACGGTGCCGGGTGACGGCGATATCGATTTTGCCGAATTGCTCGATGTGCTGCTGGCCGCGAACTACCAGGGTTGGCTGGTGGTGGAGGCCGAGCAGGACCCGGCCGTTGCGCCTAGCTATATCTACGCCAAAAAGGGTTATGACACCTTGCGTGCACTTCTCGACGAGAGGGTTTGAGTGATGAGCTTGCTGGTCAAAAGCAGCAAACGCGGACAAACCATGGTGGCCCTGGAAGCCGGGCGCCTGGAGTACGTGGGTTTTTCCGCTTACCGCCTGAGCCTGGGCGAAACCCTGCCGGTCAGTGCCGGGGATAACGAGCTGTGCCTGGTGCTGCTCAGTGGCCGGGTCGATATCCAGGGCGAGGGCTTCAACTGGCAGAACCTCGGTGATCGCCAGTCGGTGTTCGAGGAGAAGTCTCCGTTCGCCGCCTACCTGCCGCCCGGCACCGAGGCCCAGGTGACGGCGTTGAGCGATGTGCAGATCGCCGTTTGCGCCGCGCCCGGTGCACCGGGTTTCGAACCGCGACTGATCCGCCCCGAACAATGCAGGCGCAGCGTGCGCGGCAAGGGCGCCAACACCCGCTATGTCTGCGACATCCTGCCCGACAGCGAGCCGGCGCATTCGCTGCTGGTGGTGGAAGTGCGCACGCCGTCCGGGCATTCGTCGAGCTACCCGCCGCACAAGCACGACACCGACGACCTGCCGCGCCAGAGCTTTCTCGAAGAAACCTACTACCACCAGATCAACCCGCCCCAGGGCTTCGTGTTCCAGCGCGTCTACACCGATGACCGCAGTATCGACCAGGCCATGGCCGTGGAAAACAGTGACCTGGTGGTGGTGCCCAAGGGCTATCACCCGGTCAGCGTACCGTATGGCTATGAGTCCTATTACCTGAACGTGATGGCCGGCCCCAAGCGTGCCTGGCATTTCCATAACGACCCGCAGCACAGCTGGCTGCTGGACCTTTAAGGGGCGCTTCATGACCACAACCCGACTGACCATGGCCCAGGCCCTGGTGAAGTTCCTGGATAACCAATACATCGAAGTCGATGGCGTGCAGAGCAAGTTTGTCGCCGGGGTGTTCACGATTTTCGGCCACGGCAATGTGCTCGGCCTGGGCCAGGCCCTGGAGCAGGACAGCGGCGACCTGGTGGTGCATCAGGGGCGCAACGAGCAAGGCATGGCCCACGCGGCCATCGGTTTCGCCAAGCAGCACCTGCGTCGCAAGATCTACGCGTGCACGGCGTCCGTTGGCCCGGGTGCGGCGAATATGCTGACCGCCGCCGCGACGGCCACCGCCAACCGCATCCCGTTGTTGCTGTTGCCCGGCGATGTGTATGCCAGCCGCCAGCCCGATCCGGTGCTGCAACAGATCGAGCAGTTCCATGATCTGAGCATCAGCACCAACGACGCCTTCCGTTCCGTGAGCAAGTACTGGGACCGTATCAACCGCCCCGAGCAATTGATGACGGCGGCCATTCACGCCATGCGTGTGCTCACCGACCCGGCCGAAACCGGCGCGGTCACCCTGGCACTGCCCCAGGACGTGCAGGGCGAAGCCTGGGACTATCCCGATTATTTCCTGCAAAAGCGCGTGCATCGCCTAGAGCGTCGCCCGGCCACCACGGCGATGATCGAGGATGCCGTGGCGGCGTTCCGGGGCAAGCGCAAGCCGCTGATCATCTGCGGTGGCGGGGTGCGTTACTCCGGCGCGAATGCTGCGCTGCAAGCCTTTGCCGAACGTTTTGATATTCCCTTCGCCGAAACCCAGGCCGGCAAGAGCGCCGTGATCTCCAGCCATCCGCTGAACGTCGGTGGCCTGGGGGAAACCGGTTGCCTGGCGGCCAACCTGCTGGCGCCGCAAGCGGACCTGATCATTGGCGTCGGCACCCGTTATACCGACTTCACCACCTCGTCAAAGTCGCTGTTCAAACATGCCGAGGTGACGTTCCTCAACCTCAATATCAGCCCCTGCGACGCGTTGAAACTCGATGGCGTGCAAGTGCTGGCGGATGCGCAAGTCGCCCTTGATGCGCTGGCCGATGCGCTGGGGGATTATCGCGCCGGTTGGGGCGAGCAGATCCAAGAGGCCAAGGCACTGTTCGACGCCGAGGTAGACCGTGTGCACCAGGTGGAATATCAGGGCGACGACTTCGTGCCTGAGGTCGATGACCGCCTGGACCGTGCGGTGCTGCGTGAATTTATCGAGCTGACCGGCTCCTGCCTGACCCAGAGCCGCGTGCTCGGCGTGTTGAACCGGACCCTGGCCGACGACGCGATCATCGTCGCCGCCGCCGGCAGCCTGCCCGGCGACTTGCAGCGCGCCTGGCGCAGCAAGGGCGTCAACACTTACCACGTTGAGTACGGCTATTCGTGCATGGGCTACGAGATCAATGCGGCCCTGGGCGCGAAGCTGGCCGAGCCGAGCCGGGAAGTCTATGCATTGGTGGGCGATGGCTCCTACCTGATGCTGCATTCGGAACTCGCCACCTCGATTCAGGAGCGGCGCAAAATCAACGTGGTGCTGTTCGACAACATGGCCTTCGGTTGCATCAACAACCTGCAGCTCGGCAATGGCATGGACAGCTTCGGCACGGAATTTCGCTTTCGCAACCCCGACAGCGGCAAGCTCGATGGTGGGTTGGTGCCGGTGGACTTCGCCATGAGTGCGGCGGCGTACGGTTGCAAGACTTACAAGGTGAGCACGCTGGAGCAACTGGAAGCGGCCTTGGCCGATGCGCGCACGCAGACCGTCTCGACGCTGATCGACATCAAGGTACTGCCCAAGACCATGGTGCATGGCTACCTGTCGTGGTGGCGGGTGGGCGTGGCGCAGGTCTCCACCAGCGAGCGCACGAATGCGGCGGCGAAAAAACTCAATGAACAGCTGGCCAAGGCCCGGCAGTACTAATAACAAGAGGAATGAATCTATGTCGTTGAAGCTTGGAGTGATCGGTACGGGTGCCATCGGCCGGGACCATATCCGGCGTTGCAGCCAGACCCTGCTCAACAGCCAGGTGGTGGCAGTGACCGATATCAACCTTGCGCAAGCCGCCCAGGTGGTGGCGGACTTGAAGCTGGACGCCGAGGTGTACCCGGACGGCCATGCGCTGATCGCCTCACCGCAGGTCGAGGCGGTGCTGGTGACGTCCTGGGGGCCGAGCCACGAAGCGTTCGTGCTGGCGGCCATCGCCGCCGGCAAGCCGGTGTTCTGCGAGAAACCCCTGGCAGTGACGGCCGCGGGCTGCCGCAGGATCGTCGACGCCGAAGTGGCATACGGCAAGCGCCTGGTGCAGGTCGGTTTCATGCGCCCGTATGACGAAGGCTATCGCGCCCTCAAGGCCGTGATCGACAGCGGCCGGATCGGCGAGCCCCTGATGTTGCACTGCGCGCACCGCAACCCGAAGGTCGGCGAGAACTACAAGACCGACATGGCGATCACCGACACGTTGATCCACGAGCTGGATGTACTGCGCTGGTTGCTCAACGACGATTACGTCTCGGTGCAAGTGGTGTTCCCACGCAAGTCGAGCAGGGCGTTGGCCCACCTGCGCGACCCGCAGATCGTGCTGCTGGAAACCGCCAAGGGCACCCGTATCGATGTGGAAGTGTTCGTGAACTGCCAATACGGCTATGACATCCAGTGCGAAGTGGTGGGGGAGACCGGCATCGCCAAACTGCCGGAGCCGTCCCAGGTGCAATTACGCAGTGAGGCGAAACTGTCGAATGCGATTCTGATGGATTGGAAAGACCGGTTTATCGCGGCCTACGACGTGGAGCTGCAAGCCTTCATCGATGGCGTGCGCGCAGGCCAGGTGGGCGGGCCTTCCGCGTGGGATGGGTTTGCGGCGGCGGTGGCGGCGGACGCCTGTATCGAGGCGCAGGGCAGTGAGCAGATTGTGAAAGTCAGTCTCCCTGAGCGCCCGCACTTCTACGGCTGAGCGAACCTGTGGGAGGGGGCTTGCTCCCGATAGGCCGCGCAGCGGCCTCAAAAATGAGCCTGCTACGCAGTCCATCGGGAGCAAGCCCCCTCCCACATATGGATTGGGTTTGCCGTTCAAGAAGGAGTTGAAGCATGCGAATTGGACTAGTCGGCTACGGCCACGGCGGGCGATTCTTCCATGCGCCGCTGATTGCCACACTGCCAGGGGCCACCTTTGTCGGGGTGGTGACACGCTCAGCGGAACGTCGGCAGCAATTGAACAGCGACCATCCCGGGGTGAAGGCGTTTGACAACATCGGCCAGATCGTCGAGGCGGGTGTCGACGCGCTGGTCATTTCGACCACGCTCAAGGGCCGCCCGGCGCTGGTACTGGAGGCCATCGAACACGGTGTCGCGGTGGTCAGCGACAAACCCTTCGCCGCCACTGCCGAGCAGGCCCAGGCGCTGATTACCGCCGCCGAACGCCAGGGCTCGCTGTTAAGCGTCTATCAGAACCGGCGGTGGGATTCGGACTACCTGACCCTGCGCAAGCTCATCGATGCCGGTGCCCTGGGCGAGATCACCCGGTTTGAATCCCGGGTCGAACGCTACAGCCCGCAAGCGGTGGGCAATGCCAGCGGCGGCGGCTGGCTGCGGGACCTGGGCAGCCACTTGGTGGACCAGGCGCTGCAACTGTTCGGCCCGGTGGACCGGGTGTTTGCACAGCTGCAGTTCAGCCGCGACTACCCCAGCCTCGACCACGGGTTTTTTGTCAGCCTGACCCACGCCAATGGCGTGATTTCCCATTTGTGGGGCAGTGCGCTGCAAAACAGCCAGGCGCCGCGCTTTCGGGTGAGTGGCACCGGGGGGTGTTACACCGTGGACGGGCTGGACGGCCAGGAAGAAGCCTTGATGGCCGGCAAGTCACCGAAAACCGAAGGTGAGCATTGGGGCGCTGAAGAGCACCGGCGCTGGGGTTGGTTCGAGCAGGGGCCGGAACGCGAGCGCGTGCCGTCGGAGAAAGGCTGCTGGACCGAGTTCTATCGTCAGTTGCAGCGTGCCGTGCAAGGCCAGGGCCCGCTGCCGGTGGAGGCCTGTGACGCGCTGGAAACCACCCGTATATTGGACGCCGCACGCCTGAGCGCCGAGCGCCAGCAGGTGGTTTCAACAAAAATGGAATAAAATTCCAAAACATATTGATATAGAAATTATTTTCCAATAAAGTCTTTTCCAGGTTGCAAAAAAGTACGTTCGAACCCGATTCGCACGACTCAACAAAAACAAGATCAAAAACAACCAGGTACCGTCAGATGAAAATCTTCAACGCTGTACTGCGAGTTTTACGCCCCGCCTTTGCGTCACGCGGTCTGCCCCGCCCCCGTCCGTTTTACTTCTCTTTCCTGAATGTGCTGTGCGTCGAAAACCAGGGCGCGCTGGTGTGCTGCATTCCCGGCGCACCGGTGGTCCGACTGCCCGCCGAGCTCTGATCAACGCAACGTCCAGAAAACCAACAAAAAAATGTGGAGACAGACCGTTCATGAAGACCCCGATCCGTTTTACCGCGCTGGCCCTGTCCATCCTGCTGACCAGCGGCTTTGCCGCGGCCGCCGATCTCAAGATCGGCGTAAGCATGTCGCAGTTCGATGACACCTACCTGACCAGTGTGCGCGAGTACATGCTTGAGCAGGCCAAGTCCTATCCCAAGGGCGATGGTGTGCAGCTGCAGTTCGAAGACGCCCGCGCCGACGTGGTCAAGCAACTGAGCCAGGTCGAGAACTTCATCAGCCAGAAAGTCGACGCCATTATCGTCAACCCGGTCGACACCGCCTCCACGGCAAGAATCAGCAAGGAGGCAACCGAAGCCGGCATCCCGTTGGTCTACGTCAACCGTCGGCCGGATCAGAAGGATCTGCCCAAAGGGGTCGCGGCCGTGACGTCGAATGATGAAGAGGCCGGCCGCATGCAGATGCAGTACATCGCCGAAAAATTGGGCGGAAAGGGCGCGATTGTGATCCTGCTCGGCGACCTGGCGAACAACTCCACCACCAACCGCACCAAGGGCGTCAAGGAAGTTTTGGCCAAGTATCCGGGTATCAAGATCGAGCAGGAACAGACCGGCGCCTGGCTGCGTGACAGGGGCATGACGCTGGTCAGCGACTGGCTGACCCAGGGCCGTGCGTTCAACGCGGTGATTTCCAACAACGATGAAATGGCGATTGGCGCCGCCATGGCCTTGAAATCGGTGGGGACCAAGCCGGGGAGCGTATTGATCGCGGGTGTCGATGGTACGCAGGACGGTTTGAACGCGGTGGCCAAGGGTGACCTGGCCATGTCGGTGTTCCAGGACGCCAAAGGCCAAGGGGACGGCGCGGTAGAAGCGGCACGCAAGATGGCCAAAGGCGAAACGATCGAACAGAACATTGTCATCCCGTTCAAGCCGATCACCGCCGACAACGTCAAAGACTTCAAGTAGCCCTGGTATAACAACAATAAGCCGGCAGGGCGGTCTCGGCCGTCCTGCAGATGGAGTACTTTTCTATGCTCGCTCAAGCGACTGCTTCGCAGCCTCCGGGTATCCACCCTGTCGAACCGCAAGAACCCTACCTGTTGGAGATCGTCAACGTCAGCAAAGGCTTTCCCGGTGTCGTGGCCCTGGCCGATGTGCAACTGCGGGTGCGCCCAGGTACGGTGCTGGCGCTGATGGGGGAGAACGGTGCGGGCAAGTCGACGCTGATGAAAATCATCGCCGGGATCTACCAGCCGGACGCCGGCCAGATTCGCCTGCGGGGCAAGCCGGTCAAGTTCGAAACGCCCCTGGCGGCGCAGAAGGCCGGGATCGCGATGATCCACCAGGAGCTCAACCTGATGCCGCACATGAGCATCGCCGAGAATATCTGGATCGGGCGCGAGCAGCTCAACAGCCTGCACATGGTCAACCACCGCGAGATGCACCGCTGCACGGCGCAGTTGCTGGCGCGCTTGCGCATCAACCTGGACCCCGAGGAACAGGTGGGCAACCTGAGCATCGCCGAACGGCAGATGGTCGAGATCGCCAAGGCGGTGTCCTACGACTCTGACATCCTGATCATGGACGAACCAACCTCGGCGATTACCGACAAGGAAGTCGCGCACCTGTTTTCGATCATTGCCGACCTCAAGTCCCAGGGCAAAGGCATTGTCTATATCACGCACAAAATGAACGAAGTGTTCGCCATCGCCGATGAAGTGGCGGTGTTCCGTGACGGCCAGTACATCGGTTTGCAACGTGCCGACAGCATGAACAGCGACAGCCTGATCTCGATGATGGTCGGCCGCGAACTGAGCCAGTTGTTCCCGGTGCGCGAGACGCCGATCGGCGAGTTGTTGCTCTCGGTACGCGACCTGAGGCTGGACGGCGTATTCAAGAATGTCTCGTTCGACCTGCACGCCGGTGAAATCCTCGGTATTGCCGGGCTGATGGGCTCGGGGCGCACCAACGTCGCAGAGACCCTTTTCGGTATTACCCCAAGCGACGGCGGGCAGATCACCCTTGATGGCAAGGCGGTCCGCATCACGGACCCGCACATGGCAATTGAAAAAGGCTTCGCGCTGCTGACCGAAGACCGCAAGCTCAGCGGTCTGTTTCCGTGCCTGTCGGTGCTGGAAAACATGGAAATGGCGGTGCTGCCGCATTATTCGGGTAATGGCTTTATCCAGCAGAAGGCCCTGCGCGCGCTGTGCGAAGACATGTGCAAGAAGCTGCGGGTGAAAACCCCCTCCCTTGAGCAGTGCATCGACACCTTGTCCGGCGGCAACCAGCAGAAGGCCCTGTTGGCGCGCTGGCTGATGACCCACCCAAGGCTGCTGATTCTCGATGAGCCCACTCGCGGCATCGACGTAGGCGCCAAGGCCGAGATCTATCGCTTGATTGCCTTCCTCGCCAGCGAAGGCATGGCGGTGATCATGATTTCCTCGGAGCTGCCCGAAGTGCTGGGCATGAGCGACCGGGTGATGGTGATGCACGAAGGCGAACTGATGGGCACCCTGGACCGTGCGGATGCGACCCAGGAAAAAGTCATGCAGCTGGCTTCCGGTATGACGGCAGTCCACTGACGCAAGCATAAGAAGGTGATTGGCTATGAATGCGATAACAGAAAAGAAACCGGCCACGGCCCCGGCCAAGAACCGTCGACGCCTGCCCACCGAGCTGAGCATTTTGCTGGTGCTGATCGGCATCGGGTTGGTGTTCGAACTGTTTGGCTGGATCGTGCGCGACCAGAGTTTCCTGATGAACTCCCAGCGCCTGGTGCTGATGATCCTGCAGGTGTCGATCATCGGTCTGCTGGCGATTGGCGTGACCCAGGTGATCATCACCACCGGTATTGATTTGTCCTCGGGCTCGGTGTTGGCACTGTCGGCGATGATCGCCGCCAGCCTGGCGCAGACGTCCGATTTTTCCCGGGCAGTGTTTCCCAGCCTGACGGATCTGCCGGTCTGGATTCCGGTGGCGATGGGGCTGGGCGTGGGGCTGCTGGCGGGGGCGATCAACGGCAGTATCATCGCCGTCACCGGTATCCCGCCGTTCATTGCCACCCTGGGCATGATGGTTTCGGCCCGTGGCCTGGCGCGTTACTACACGGAAGGCCAGCCGGTGAGCATGCTGTCGGATTCGTACACCGCAATCGGCCATGGCGCCATGCCGGTGATCATCTTCCTGGTGGTCGCGGTGATCTTCCATATTGCCCTGCGCTATACCAAATATGGCAAGTACACCTATGCCATCGGCGGCAACATGCAGGCGGCGCGTACCTCGGGTATCAACGTCAAGCGTCATCTGATCATTGTCTACAGCATTGCCGGTCTGCTTGCCGGGCTGGCCGGTGTGGTGGCCTCGGCACGCGCCGCCTCCGGCCAGGCCGGCATGGGTATGTCCTACGAGCTGGATGCGATTGCCGCCGCTGTGATCGGCGGCACCAGCCTGACGGGCGGGGTAGGGCGCATTACCGGTACGGTGATCGGCGCACTGATCCTCGGCGTGATGGCCAGCGGGTTTACCTTTGTGGGCGTGGATGCGTATATCCAGGACATCATCAAGGGCCTGATCATCGTGGTGGCGGTCGTCATCGACCAATACCGCAACAAGCGCAAGCTCAAGCGCTGACGCGCAGCCGCAAGTCAGCAGCCATGAGCCACAAGCGGCAAGCCGAGCTTTACAGCTTGTCGCTTGCAGCTTGCGGCTTATAGCTGTTTCACGAACTTTCCTGCTATAAACGCACTCCGATGACCATTCTCCGAGCCCGTCCTGATGCTTCTGGGGGTTATCTCGGAAAAATTGCCTGTCTTTTCAGTTGCTGCGCTCTCAAGTCGGCCTTAGACTGCCGCCCCTCGTAAATTGAGTGCCGGGTGGCGCTTGGAATGGATGGCGCCCTTCCGAGACCTGCAGAGGTCGACCGGAACGCTCCCTTATTCGCCTTAATGCACGTATTTTTTATAGAGAAATCAATGACAAAGGAAAAGTTGCTGGCCATGCCGGCAGATGACTACATGAATGCCGAACAGCACGCTTTTTTCGAGCAGATGCTGCAAGACATGAAAGTGGAACACCACGCGCGCATTGAACAGAACCGCATCGCCATTGAAAGCCTGGACACCCCGGCCGACCCGGCTGACGCCGCTTCCGTTGAAGAAGAGCGCACCTGGCTGGTAAACGCCATCGACCGCGACCAGCGCATGCTGCCGCAACTTGAGCGCGCCCTTGAGCGTATCAAGGAAGACTCCTTCGGCTGGTGTGATGACAGCGGCGAGCCTATCGGCCTCAAGCGCCTGCTGATCAGCCCGACCACCAAGTACTGCATCGAAGCGCAAGAGCGCCACGAACAGATCGACAAGCACCAGCGTCAAGCCTGATGCGGTGAGCGGGGGGCCGTCCCGTCGGCTCCCCCGAGAAATATCCGTTACACCCTGGTTATTGATCTACTGCAGGTTCTCCCACTAAAGGCCCATGGATAATGGCTCGATAGTGGCGTTTAATGCAGAAACAATAACGACAAGCAGCGGGGTAACGACGATGGCTGGAGACGGATCTCTGATGGGCGCATCAGTGCCGCCGCACACGGTGACGCGCGCGCTCCCCCGCTGGCTGACGCCATTTTTGCAGAGCACTGCCCTGGTGCTGGTACTGCTGGGCCTGGCGTTCGCCGGTTTGCCGATATACCTCTGCCTGCCGCTGGCCTTGCTGGTCATCTGGCTGCCTTCCCTCAAAGCTCGTACACCACGAGTGGCACCGGCCCAGGCCGTCGATGCGATAGGCGAGCTGACCCGCGATCTGTCCTATACCACCAGTCATAACGCGCTTTCCGCTGCGGGCGTGGCCTATTCGGTCAAGCAACTGGCGGCGCGGGTGCAGTCGCAGCTGGGTGCCGCCAGGCAGATCGTCAGCAGTGCCGAAGTGATGATCGGCACCGAGCAGGTGACCGCACAACTCAGCCGTCAGGCCCTGGAGGCGGCCAGCCAGGCCCACCAACGCAGCACCGAAGGTCGTGAAGTGCTGGCTGAGTCGATCACCCGCATGCGCCAACTCAGCCAGCGCGCCAATGCCAGCCGCGAGCTGATCGAGGCGTTGAGCCAGCGCAGTGAAGAGATCCAGCGCGTGACCCTGGTGATCCAATCCATCGCCAGCCAGACCAACCTGTTGGCGTTGAATGCGGCGATTGAAGCCGCGCGTGCCGGTGAGCATGGGCGTGGATTTGCCGTGGTGGCCGATGAAGTGCGCGGCCTGGCCGGGCGTACGGCCTCCGCCACCGATGAAGTCGGCGTGATGGTCGCCGATATCCAGCAGCGCACCGCCCAGGTGGTGGAGCAGATTCGCCAGTTGTCGGCGGACCTGCATATCGGCGTCGAGCGGGTGGAGCAGGCCGGCGATCAGTTGGAAAGCATCGCCAGCCTGGCCGCAGGTGTGGAAGGGCAGGTCAATGAAATTGCCCAAGGCACCGATACCAACCAGGCGCAACTCGACAGCCTGTTCCATGCCGTGGAACAGATGCGCAGCGATTTGTCGGAAAGCGATCAGCAAACCCGCCAGTTGGCCGAGGTCGCCGTGCAAATGGAAGGCCAGGCTGAAACGATCAGCGAGCGCCTGGCGCAAGTCGGGCTGGATGACTATCACCAGCGTATCTATGACCTGGCCCGAGAAGGTGCCGCGCGCATTGCCGAACAGTTCGAGGCCGATATCCAGCAGAATCGCATCAGCCTTGAGGACTTGTTCGACCGCAGCTATACCCCGATCCCGAATACCAGCCCGAGCAAGTACCACACGCGTTTTGACGGTTACACCGATCAGGTGCTGCCGGCGATCCAGGAAGCCCTGCTACCGCGCCATGAAGGGCTGGTGTTTGCCATCGCCTGTACGCCTCAAGGTTACGTGCCGACCCACAACAGGGCGTTTTCCCACGCCCTGACCGGCGATGCCCAGGTCGACGCGGTGCAGAATCGCACCAAGCGCAAGTTTGATGACCGTACGGGGATTCGTTGTGGCAGCCATCAACAAGCCGTGTTGTTGCAAACCTACACGCGTGACACCGGCGAACTGATGCACGATTTGTCGGTGCCGATCATGGTCATGGGCCGACACTGGGGCGGCTTGCGCCTGGGCTACAAACCCGAAGCCGCGAAGCCCCATCGCCAGTGATTGTTGCGGTTTATGCAACGCAGCTATTCCGGGGATAGCTTTTTCCTACTGGCAGAAAACCGTAGCATGCTGAACATTGTTAGCCAGCTAACTAATGCGACGGAGAAGCTCCATGCAAAACAAAGTCGATGTGGCGGTGATGATCGGCAGCGGTGTGCCTGCCACCCTGCGTGAGCTGGGCCAGAAGGCTTGTTGGGTGGTATTGCTCAATGGCGAACAACGCGGCACGGCGTTCGCCAGCCGCGATGAAGCAGAGGAGTGCAGGGCTGCCTGGCAAGCGTTGATGAACTTGGAAAAGTCAGACAGCCTGCACTGAGGCGTGCGTTATTGCGGTTGATGCAGGCGCTGGTTCAGTTCATCCACCGGGATCGCCCAATCGGCGTCCTCGCGCAGTTCTTCCTTGAGAAATTGTGCTTGTTGCGGCGTCCAGAACGGGGCGTCGATCAACTTCACGTCGTCAGGCAGCGGATGGGCGGCGATAAATGCGTCGATGGCTTGCGGCGTCGAGTCCAGGCCCAGTTGTTCGAACAGGGTTTCAAGAGTGGGGATAGGCGCGTCCATGGTGGGGTCTCCATGCAGGATGAGGGTTGTTGTGCATGTGAGGCTTTGGCCCCGGCAGAGTTCTATCGGATTATCCTCAATGGAGCGTGCGCGAATCCAAGGCAGCCCTGAGGGCTGTGTACGCCGTGCCGGTCGGTCATTCCTGCGTCGCAACAATCCCGGCCTGAAAGGCTTGCAGCCCGGCCTCAAGCTGTTTGGCCAACTCACAGGCCTGGATATGGTCGCTGCGAAAGCCTTTGACCCTGCCGCTGGTGACTTCAAGAATATGAAAAAAGTTCTTTCCGGCCGGAACCACCTGATAAAGGACCGAATTCAAGTACCCATCGGGGTTGTGCAGGCAGTAGTATTGGCGCCCATCATGACATGTTGAACGAATGCGCGAAGACGTAGCGTCGTGTTGAGGTCGGTTCATCGTCAGCTCCTGTCGCTCGATCATGTTGACCCATCAGCAGCGTTTCGGGTGGTTTTGTTCGGTGTTGCTGTTTTAGTATTGTCGTCGGCAGTCCACGCCTGGTTCCATGCTCTAGTCTTTTCTTTTGTGTCAGGTGTCAGAAACTGCGTTTTTAATAAGGTTATTCTCTGAAGTTGGTCGACCCGTATTCTCGGGTTGTTGAACCTGTGATCTGCTGTGGTACCGGATGGCCCTTGCACAAGGTCTGTCGCGCCCGTCTGTACGAGTCTTATGGCGCCCCAGCGGGGTCTCTTCAGTTTTTTGACGAATGTGCGATCGCGCCGTAATGGCCGTTTTTTTGTGCTGCCCGCTTCAGCGGACAGCACCTTTTTGATGTGGGGGCGTTTCCTTGGCAGTCAGTAATCTGGATATGCACGCGTTATTCGTGCTGGGTGATTTGCGCGCAAAGTTGGTCAAGCAGTTTCAATCCCGTTTTGTTTATGTCACTGAACAGACGCCGGAAGGTATTTATATCGCCGAGATCGATACCGAAACGGCAATGGTCGTGGACGATAAACCACGCCTGGAACTCAAGGTCGGCGACCATTTTCGCGCAGCCGTATTGCCCAGCCGTGAAGGTGGCAAGTTCGAACTCAAGTTTCGCGATATCAAGTTGACGGTGTACGGCTTGGGCGATTATGCGTTTGTCTCCTCGGCCGAAGGCCAGGGCATCCTGTTCAAGGAAGGCCACAGCGTGATGCTGGTGTTTGCCGCCAATGAACAACTGCAGGAAGGCCTGACCAAGACCCTCAAGGCCGTGACCGGCAAGGCCGCCAAGTGGCGCAAGGGTGAACTGGTGACCTTCAAGGCCAGTGAGTAACCCTGAACACGCTGTGTATCTTGCTCTTTTGGAACCTCTACTACAGTTGAGTTGACTTAACTATTCAGAGGCTTCGCGCATTGGCAGCAAAGCCGCCCGCTATGGCTGCGAAAATGCGAGGTGAAGGCATGAAAGGATTGAAATCGCTGTTGGCAGCGTCCCTGACGACCTTGAGTCTGTCGCTGGCCTCGGTGCCGGTATCCGCCGCTCAGGCACCGGTGCATTTTGCCGACCTGAATTGGGAAAGCGGCAGCCTGATCACCGAGGTGCTGCGTTTTATCGTCGAGAAGGGCTACGACCTGCCCACCGACACCTTGCCCGGTACCACCATCACCCTGGAAACCGCCCTGGCGAAAAACGATATCCAGGTGATCGGCGAAGAGTGGGCCGGCCGCAGTCCCGTATGGATCAAGGCTGAGGCTGAAGGCAAGGTGCTGGGCCTGGGCGATACGGTCAGGGGCGCCACGGAAGGTTGGTGGGTGCCGGAATACGTGATCAAGGGCGATCCCGCCAAAGGTCTCAAGCCCCTGGCGCCGGACCTCAAGACCGTGCAGGACCTGGCGCGCTACAAAGAGGTGTTCAAGGACCCTGAGTCACCCGGCAAAGGGCGCTTTCTCAACAGCCCTATCGGCTGGACCTCGGAAGTGGTCAACGCACAAAAGCTCAAGGCGTATGGCCTGGACGATAGCTATGTGAATTTTCGCAGCGGTTCGGGGGCGGCACTGGACGCCGAGATCGCCTCGTCGATTCGTCGCGGCAAGCCGGTGCTGTTCTACTACTGGTCGCCAACGCCCTTGATGGGGCGTTACAAGCTGCTCCAGCTGGAGGAACCGGCGTTTGATGCCGAGGCCTGGAAGACCCTGACCGACGCGGACAACCCCAACCCACGGCCAACGCGTTCGCTGGCGTCCAAGTTGAGCATTGGCGTGTCGACGCCGTTCCAGAAAGAACATCCGCAGATCGCGGAGTTTTTTACCAAGGTACAGTTCCCCATCGACCCGCTGAACAAAGCCTTGGCGACCATGAGCGAAAATCATACGCCACCCCGGGAAGTGGCCCAGGCGTTTCTCAAGGCGCATCCCGAAGTGTGGAAGGCGTGGGTGACGGATGATGTGGCGAGCAAAGTCGAGGCAAGCCTGAAATAACGACACGCGCTGCAGCCAAGTCGCCCTAATGCTGGTCAGTTAAGAGAGCCTGCCGCACCAAACTCTGTAGTGAGCGGGCTTGCCCCGCGCTGGGTGGCGCAGCCGCCCCAAACCCAGGCACCTCGGTCCTTCTGAAATAC
>NZ_JBNPJV010000070.1:0-47279 GCF_050312585.1 Pseudomonas sp. R19M | reverse complement strand
GGGTCAGCCACCTGATGTATCAACTGACCCACCGCTATCGGGAGCAAGCCCCCTCCCACAGGTTTGCCTGCGGCGCTTAGCGCATGGCGAGCAAGGCTGTGACCAACGGCTGTAGATCCAGACGATTGACGACCTTCACCTGTTCGATCATCGCCTCAGGCCAACACTGCAGCCCCAGGCACGCGCCGAGCATGGCGCCGAGCATCGCGGCGATGGTGTCAGTGTCGCCGCCGAGGCTGGCGGCCAGGCACAGCGCTTCGAATGCGCTCATATCACCCACCGCCACTTGCTGGGCCAGGGCGAACGACACCACTACCGATTCCTGGGACGCCACGGAGGTGCCGATCAACTCATAAAGCAGGTCAGCGAACAGCGCCTTGTCGCCGCTGCCCACGCTCAAGGTGCGCGCCCAACTGATCCGCGTGGAAATGCGTCCGCCAGCCACCCAATAGCCATGGTCCTGCGCTTGTTGGGCGATCTGGACGCCGATGTTCAAGGCTTCACCCAAGTCCACTCCGTTGATGCCGGCCGACACCACCGCCGCCACCGCCGCCGCACTGGAGATGCCCAGCGTGGTGTTATGGGTGACCTGGCACGCCTGGATCACCGCCTGGATAAACTGCGCCGGGTCGCGGATGTCGGCGGCAATGCCCACCGGCGTAATACGCATGGCCGCACCATTGGTGGTGCCGTAGCGTCCGGACTCTTGCGGCGTGTGGCCGGCGAGAATCATCTCGATCGCGCGCTTGGTCGACGGGCCGAGCAAATCCTGGGAGCCCTTGGCGCGCATGGCTGCTTCCCAGTCGATCAGGCGTTGGGCGAGCACCTGGGGGTCGATCCTGCCCTGGCCCTCGACCAGTAACTCACCGACCAGGATCGCTTGCTCGGTGTCATCCGTAATCGAACCGGCCGGCATGTTCGGGGCGATAGGCTGGTCGGCGTGAGCATCTTGCAGAGCGGTGATTGCACCAAATTGCATGCGCACTTGCTCGCGGCTCAGGGACTGGGTGGGCATCCCCAAGGCATCGCCCAGGGCCAAGCCGTAGAAGGCGCCAAGCGCGCGGTCTTGCGGGCTCATTTCGACGCTCCAAACTGCAGGTGCAGACGAAAATGCAGAGGGTCCAGCCAGCTTTCGACATATTCCATGAAACGCTCGCGACGGTCGTAAGTGGTACGCGCGGCTTTGAGAAACACGCAGCCGGCGGGTCGCCCGAGCAACTCGGCATCGTCGTCACTCAAGGCTTCGGCGCCGATCCATTGGTCGCCGTTGGCGCCTATGTAGCCAAAGGCTGCCAAGGTGATGGTCAGTGAGTTATCGATCAGGCCGACACTGGGCAAACTTTCCAGACCACCGCAAGCAGGCATCAACGAGCGCTCCAGGGACACTGCGATACCATCGGGAGTGCGGCGCAGGCGGTCGAGCGCAATGAACTGGTCGCTGCCGAAACGGCTGAGCAGGTCAGGACGGGTTACGGCTTCCAGGCGCAGGATATCGGTGGTCACCTGCGCGCCCGTATCGGCCAGGGCCTGGGCCCACCCGCTGCGTTGGTCGAGCGCCATGCCGTCAAAGGTGACGATGGAGCCGACACCGCTCTGGGTGGCGATGTAGTTGCGCCGCTTGAGTTCGGCCAGCGCTTCGCGCAGGGTGCCGCGGCTGACCGCGAACTCTTCGGCCAACTGGTGCTCGCCGGGGAGCAGGAAACCGTCGGCCATCACTCCAGCCTCGATCCGGCGGATGAGTTCGTCGACGACGCGTTTTTTCTTATCAAATCGAACATGTTTAATCATGTACAAATTGATAGCCGAAAGCGCCGGTTTCCCGCAAGCAAATTATTTCAGGGAGATGAAAAAACGCGCCTCAGGGTTCCAGGCCAATGGGGAAAAACTCCCCGCCGCTCCAGACTCCCAGCCAGTTCTGACCGTTGATCGGGCGGCTGACCGCCAGCTCGACCAATTGATAGAACGCGTTGCGATGCACGAGGGCCTCCAGGTTGGTACGTACCCGCAGATAGGGGGCCGGTTCCTGGGTGACCGGATCGATCACCACCCGCAACGGGTGTTCGAGGCCGGCGTCGATCTGCTCATCGACATTGGTCGTAAAGCGCAACACCTGGTCTTCGCCCTGCCCTTGCACCTCCAGGGTCAACGCGACAAACGGCGCATCATCGACGCGGATGCCGACCTTTTCCACGGGCGTGACCAGAAAGTACTCGTCACCGTCACGGCGGATGATGTTGGAGAACAACTTGACCATCGGCTTACGCCCAATCGGCGTGCCCTGATAAAACCAGGTGCCGTCGCGGGCGATGCGCATGTCGATGTGGCCGCAGAAATCCGGATTCCACAGGTGCACTGGCGCCGGTCCCTTACCCTTGGGCAGTTGGGCCAACAGATCATTGGCCTTGGCGGAATCGGTCATCGGGTTCTCCTGCTCTTACTGATTGCTCATACCCAGCAAGCCTCGGGCGTACTGCGCCAGCGGGCGGGCAATCAGATCTTCTGGCTTGTTGTCGTGGAACGTCAGTAAACCGCCACGACTGCGAATGCGTGCAGTATCAATCAAATACTGGGTGCTGGTCTCGATCAACATGATCTGGATCACCCCGCTGTCCAGGCCCAGCCGGTCCAGGGCCTGCTGATCGGTCCACTCATCGGCATTGCCGATACGGTCATCGGCTGCCGCAAAGCGGCAATACAACAGGTAATGCGCCCCTGCGGCCCGCGCCTCAGCCATGGCTTGTTCGAGCCCTTCCGGCTTGCGGGCGCGGCGCACCATGGGGAAATACTCGACGAAGCCATTGAAGGCTTCCTCGGCCACCACGTTGGGGCGCGGGTAGGCGCTGCCCGGCGGCACAAAGGCGCCCTGGGCGATAAAGACAAAGGAGTCCGGCTGTATGCGAACCGAGGCCGTACGGCGTGTATCACTGTGGTCCAGCAACCCGGCGTCGCTCATCTGATAACGGGTGCCTTCGGCCATATCGCTGACGGTCATGCAACCACTCAGCGTCAACGACGCCAGCAACAAAACCAGACTACGCATCCTAATCCTCCAGAAGCCGGTGACGGAAAACCGGCGAATGGGGGTCAGATGCAGGTTTTGCGCCATTTGGTAGCAACACATAACAAATGTGGGAGGGGGCTTGCTCCCGATGGACTGCGTAGCAGGCCCATTTTTGAGGCCGCTGCGCGGCCTATCGGGAGCAAGTCGAATCGTCGCACCGCCCCTCCCACATCGGGTGTTGGGTTGCCCTGGGGATGGGTTAGCCGCCAATGATCTTCATGATTGTCGCGCCGCCGGAGAAGGCGACTTCCTGCTTGTCGCCCAGGGCTTTCATCAACAAGCCTTGCAGGGCCGGCAAAGCCTGGTGGCGCGGCTTGTCCAGCAGGTCACCGATGTAATGCCGGTTACTCGACGACAGGCAACCATGCAACCAACCGGTAGAGGACAGCCGCAGTCGCGAACACGTGCGGCAAAACGGTACGCTTTCATTGGCGATCACACCGAAGAAGCCTTTGCCCGGCACCTCATAACGCACCGCCGTAGCATCCACGGGGGCATCGGCCTGCAGATAGTCGTGATGTTCGCCGATCAGGCTGAGCAGTTGCTGCAGGCTGACAAATTGCTGCAGGAACGCGTTGGAGTCCTTGGCCAGGTGGCCCATGCGCATCAGCTCGATAAAGCGCAGCTCGTAGCCACGCTCCAGGCAGTAGTCGAGCAGCGGCAGCACCTGGTCCAGGTTCTGCCCGCGCAGTGGCACCATGTTGACCTTGATCTTGATCCCGGCCGCACGGGCCTGGTCCATACCGTCGAGCACGCTGGCCAGGTCGCCGCCACGGGCAATGCTGCGAAAGGCGTCGGCGTCCAGGGTATCGAGGGAGACGTTGATGCGCCGGATACCGGCATCCAGCAACAGCGGCAGTTTGCGCGCAAGCAACTGGCCATTGGTGGTCAGGCTGATGTCACTCAGGCCCATCTGCCCTACCGCGCCCATGAAGGCTTCCAGCTTGGGGCTGACCAACGGCTCGCCGCCGGTGATACGCAGGCGGTCGATGCCCGCCGCTTCGATCAGGTAGGCCACGCCACGCGCCATCGCCTCAGCCGAGAGTTCATCCTGGGCAGCCACCAATCGCTTGCCATTGGGCACGCAATAGGTACACGCATAATTGCAGGCTGAAGTCAGGCTGATCCGCAAATTGCGAAACCGCCTGCCTTGACGATCAACGATCATGGATCACTCCGGCAGAGGATAATGTGGGCGCGCTAGAAGCTGACTCAATAATCAGCTTTTAGCAAGATCCCTGCCTGAGTATATTCCCGGGATACCGCGCCAGGCAGAAAATCATCAGGGTGCGGGCGGCAGGTCCGTCGAGTGTTTGCGCTTGTTGCCCATGCGCACACCGATGTCCATCAGGAACTGGAAAAAGCCTTCCTGATCTTCCAGCACATTACTCCAGAACGGCGAGTGGTACAGCGCCACGGCGCCGTGCACCAACGCCCAGGCGGCGCAGTAGTGGAAATAGGGCGGCACATCTTCAAGCTTGCCTTCGCTGATGCGGCCCTTGATCAGCAAGGTCAGGCGTTCGAAGTTCGAGGCACGGATCTTGTGCAGCTCCTCCACCATTTCCGGCACCTGATGCCCCTTGACTACCTTTTCTTCCAGGCGGTCGAACAGGCGATAACGCTGCGGGTCGCGCATGCGGAACTCGAAGTAGGCCCGGGACAGGGCTTCCTTGTCCTTGTCCACGTCGGCCGAGTGCAACAGCTCGTTCAAGTCGCGCTCGTAGTCGAGCATCAGGCGCAGGTAAATCTCGGCCTTGGACTTGAAGTGCTTGTAGATGGTGCCTTTGCCGATACCCACGGCATCCGCAATCATCTCGACGGTGACGCTGTCTTCACCTTGTTCGAGGAACAGCTTGAGTGCGGTGTCGAGAATTTCCTGCTCGCGGCGGCGAAACTCACGGACCTTACGGGGTTCTTTTTGCATGAGGAAAAGGTCTGCAGAGTGAATAGGTGAAGGGTTGCGCAGGGCCAGGGATACCTGGCGATACGATTTACCCGGTTTGAGGGATTATCCCGACTGAACGGTCGTTGGGCAACGCCTATGTGAACCCGCTCCGCACTAAACTTTCAGCACGCCAACGTTTTTACCGATATCAGTCAGAAATAATACGCAACACCTGCACCTGCCCATCAACCCAATGAGAACTCAAGGGAAGCGCGTGTATTCCAAATCTGTTTAAAAAACGATCAGATCCGACTGGACTGAATAGGATAGTGATCAATACTTCAACTGTCGGCGTGGCATCTCCCCCAAGTGGCGCGTCGACCCGGGTACCGACGGACTGCGTACCCTTGTTTACTCCTAATGGTCTTAGCCCGGATTCACCCCCCAGAACCCGGGTTTTTTTTGCCTGCCGTTTAAGCCTCTTACACAGCGACGTGAGCCAACGGAAACAGGCGCCGGAAATTCTCGGTGGTCTGTTCGGCAAAACGCTCGTAGGACTCGCCGCGCAGCATCGCCAGATAATCCGCCACGTCGCGCACATACTCCGGCAGGTTCGGTTTGCCACGATGGGGAATCGGCGCCAGGTACGGCGAATCGGTCTCCACCAGCAAACGGTCGGCCGGCACTTGGCGCGCCACGTCACGCAAAGCGTCAGCATTGCGGAAGGTGACGATGCCTGACAGGGAGATGTAGAAACCCAGGTCCAGAGCGGCCTTGGCCATGTCCCAGTCTTCAGTGAAGCAATGCAGCACACCCGCCTGGGGCAATGCGGCTTCGCGCAGCAAGGCCAGGGTGTCGGCGCGGGCGCCACGGGTATGGACAATCACCGGCTTGGCGGTTTGCCGGGCGGCTTGCAGGTGCAGGCGGAACGACGCTTGCTGCAATTCGGCCGCTTCAGGCTCGTAGTGGTAATCCAGCCCGGTCTCGCCGATGGCCACCACGCGCGGGTGGTTGAGTTCACTCAGCAACCAATCGAGGGCCGGCGCTTCGCCGGGCTTGAGGTCCAGCGGGTGGATACCCACCGAGCAATCCACATCGGCGTAACGCTCGGCCAGGGCCTTGACGTCGGCGGCGTTCTCGGCGCTGACGCCAATACACAGGAAGTGCCCTACCCCGCGCTGGCGCGCCGCTTCAAGGGCAGCGTCAAGGGAGCCGCCGTGCTGGGCAAGGTCGAGTCGATCAAGATGGCAATGGGAGTCTACGAGCATAGGAAGTTACAACTTGAGTCACGATAAGTGTCTGGCCAACGATACACCCGTCAGCCACGGAAATTAACGACGGCCGAGCAGACCGGCCCATTGCACCAGCAGTGCTTCGAGCAACAGCACACGGTTGAGGTTGGCCTTGCCGAGGACCTTCTGGCGCTGAGCGAGAATCCAGTCCTGGATATTCAGCACCTTGTCCTGCGCACTTTTCTGCGCGAGGTACTGCACAACTTTGCGCATATCGGGCAGTCCCAGGCCGCTTTCATCCTGGGTCAACTGGTAGCGCAGGATCAGGCTCGACCAGTCGCAGAACCAGTCGAACAGCAGCAGCAGGGGAACATCCTTCCAGGCGCTTTCAGCCAGCTGGGTGGCCGAGAGTTCCTGCTTGAGCAGTTTCTTCACCCCATCGACCACCAACGCCCGCTGCTCACGCACGCCCTGGGCCTGCAGCTTGACGGCGGCCAAAGGGGAACCGGCGGCCAGGGTCAACAACTCGACCCGCTCATCTGCGGAACAGTCCGGCAGTGCCTGCGCCAGCCACTCAAGGCTCATCGCCTCACTCGGCAAGGGGCATGCCTGCTGCACGCAACGACTGCGAATGGTCGGCAACAAACGGCTGGACTGATGGCTGACCAACAGCAGTACCGTATCGCCGGACGGTTCTTCCAGGCTCTTGAGCAAGGCATTGGCGGCGTTGATGTTCATGGCCTCCACCGGCTCGATCAAGACCACCTTGCGCCCGCCCATCTGTGCGGTCTGCACCACGAAGCTGACGAGGTCGCGCACCTGGTCGACCTTGATCGCCTTGTCGGCCTCCTCGGGTTCCAGCAGGTAGTTATCCGGGTGGCTGCCTGCCTTGAGCAACAGGCAGGACTTGCATACGCCGCAGGCGTCCAGGTTGACCGGTTGCTGGCACAACAGGCTCGCCATCAGCCGCTCGGCCAGATCACGCTTGCCGATACCTGCCGGCCCGTGCAGCAGGTAGGCGTGGGCGTGCTGGGCACGACCGGCCAATTGCTGCCAGAGGCTATCCTGCCAGGGGTAGGCTTCAGCCACGGGTGCGCTCCAGCAATGCAGGCAACAGCGCATCGATGGCGTGTTGCACTTGAGTCAGGGGCTGCGCCGCGTCCAGCAAATAGTAACGCGCAGGCTCGGCGGCGGCGCGCTTGAGGAACGCCGTGCGCACGGCATCAAAAAAGGTGCGGCCTTCCAGTTCGAAACGGTCCAGGCGACCACGGGCACTGGCCCGCGCCAGGCCGACTTCAACCGGCAGGTCGAACACCAGGGTCAGGTCAGGGCGCAAATCGCCTTGCACGAACGTTTCCAACGCGGCGATGCGCTCCACCGACAAACCCCGGCCGCCGCCCTGATAGGCATAGGTGGAGTCGGTGAAACGGTCGCAGATCACCACGGCACCGCGTGCCAGCGCCGGGCGAATCACTTCGGCCAGGTGCTGGGCACGGGCGGCGAATACCAGCAGTAGCTCGGTGTCCGGGTTCATCTGTTCTTCACCCGGCGCCAATAACACTTCACGAATACGTTCGGCCAGCGGCGTGCCCCCTGGCTCACGGGTCAGCACAACCTCGATGCCCTCTGCGCGCAGCCGTTCGGCCAGGTAATCGCGATTGGTGCTTTTGCCGGCACCTTCCGGGCCTTCCAGGGTAATAAACAAGCCAGTCACAGGCAGTCCTTAGTCAGAGTCATTGCAGGCTTTGCGGCGCGGCGGTGTCCGGCGCGGGCTCAGTGGGCGCATCGGCCGGTGGCGTTGTGTCTTGCGGCGGCTTGACCACCGGCGCCGGGCTGGAGCGATAGTCGGCACGGCGCTTGAGTTGAAACTCACGCACGGCCGCATTATGCGCATCCAGGTCATCGGAAAAAATATGGCTGCCATCGCCACGCGCAACAAAATACAGGCTGCTACCCGGCACCGGGTTCAACGCCGCGTGGATGGCCTCGCGGCCGACCATGGCGATCGGCGTCGGCGGCAGGCCGGCGACCATGTAGGTGTTGTACGGGTTGGCCTCCTTGAGATGCGCCCGCGTCAGCTTGCCGGTGTAGCGTTCGCCCAGGCCATAGATCACCGTCGGGTCGGTCTGCAGCAGCATGCCCATCTTCATGCGCCGCACGAACACCCCGGCAATCTGCCCCCGCTCCTCCGGCACCCCGGTCTCTTTCTCCACCAGCGAGGCCATGATCAGCGCTTGATAGGGATCGGTGTAAGGTGCATCGGCAGCCCGCTTGCTCCACTCCTGGGCGAGTACATCGTCCAGGCGGTTGTAGGCTTTTTTCAGGAATTCGACGTCGGTCATGCCGCGCACGAAGCGATAGGTGTCCGGGAAGAAGCGCCCTTCTGGAAACACGTCCGGGTGGCCGAGTTTTTCCATCACTTCCTTGTCGCTCAGGCCGGACAGGGTCTGCACAATTTTTTCGTGCTTGGCCAACGCCGCACGCACCTGGCGGAAATTCCAGCCTTCGACCAGCGTCAGGCTGTATTGCACCACTTCGCCACGCTGCCATAGACCGATCAAGCCTTCAGCAGTCAGGCCAGGGGTCATGCGGTATTCGCCGCTGTGCAGTGGCTGGCCGTCAAGGTTGAAACGCCAGTACAGGCGCAGCCAGAAGGCACCGTCAAGCACACCCTCGGCCTCCAGGCGATTGAAGGTGCCCGTCGGGGTTGCCCCGGCCGGTACATCCAGCAATTGCTCCTGGCTCAGCTTCAGGGGTTGTTTCAGGGCAGAATCGAGCTTCCAGGCCGAAAAGCCCAGCACAATGCCTGCCGAGACCAAGCCTACCAGCAGCAATAAAAGCAGTTTTCGTATCAACTCAAATATCCAATAGTGCGCGAACAATGCCCTGCAGTTTACGGGTGAGCGGCCCAACCGACCAGCTCATCGCAGCGCAGCCACGCACCGGCCAAATGCCATAAACGCTGTTGCACACAAACACTTCGTCAGCCTGCCGCAACTGCTCCAGGCTGATGTCGGCCACGGTAACCGGGAGGCCCAGTACCTGCGCCTGGGCCAAAACCTCAGCGCGCATGACCCCGGCAACCCCGCAACGATTCAGATCAGCGGTCAGCAACCCGCCGTCGCATACCAGGAACAGGTTGCTGAACACGCCTTCGATCACGCGACCGGACATATCCAGCATCAAACCTTCGGCATGCTCGGCGTCCTGCCACTCGGCGCGAGCGATCACCTGCTCCAGGCGGTTGAGGTGCTTGAGCCCTGCCAGTAATGGCTGTTCGGCCAAACGGGTGGCGCACGGAAACAGGCGGACACCTTCAAGTCCATGGGCCGGGGGATAGGATGCGGGCGGACTGCCCTGCAAGATACGGCGCACGGGAGCGCCAGGGTTGATGCCGTAACCGCGCAGGCTGTCGCCGCGGGTAAGGATCAACTTGAGAACGCCGTCGCCGAGGGCGGCGGCATACGCCAGCACTTCGCTGCGGATCAGTGACTGATCCGCAACCAGCGCCAACCGCCTGCACCCCTCATCCAGGCGTTGCAGGTGGCGGTCGAGCAACGCAGGTTGACCGGCCCTGACGGCGATGGTCTCGAACAGCCCGTCGCCATACGCCAGGCCGCGATCTTTCAGAGGCACGCTGCCCGCTGGCTGACCGTCGACCCAGCTGTGCATCACTCGGCGAACCGGCGGAACACCAGGGAACCGTTGGTGCCACCAAAACCGAACGAGTTGGAGATCGCCACATCGATCGGCATGGGTTGCGCTTCGTGGGGCACGAAGTTCAGGTCGCAACCTTCGTCCGGCTCATCGAGGTTGATGGTCGGCGGCGCGACCTGATCCTTGATGGCCATTACGCTGAAGATCGCCTCAACCGCGCCCGCCGCACCCAACAGGTGGCCGGTCATGGACTTGGTCGAGCTGACTGCCAGCTTGTAGGCGTGTTCGCCAAACACCGACTTGATCGCCTCAGCTTCCGCCAGGTCACCCGTCGGAGTCGAAGTGCCATGGGCATTGATGTACTGCACCTGGTTGGCATTGACCTTCGCGTCACGCAGGGCATTGGCGATGCAGCGGGCAGCACCGGCACCGTCGGACGGTGGCGAGGTCATGTGGTAGGCGTCACCGCTCATGCCGAAGCCGATCAGCTCGGCATAGATGGTGGCACCGCGCGCCTTGGCGTGCTCCAGCTCTTCCAGTACCAGGGCACCGGCGCCGTCGGACAGTACGAAACCGTCACGGCCCTTGTCCCACGGACGGCTGGCACGGGTCGGTTCGTCATTGCGGGTCGACAGTGCGCGAGACGCGCCAAAGCCGCCCATGCCCAGACCGCAGGCCGCCATTTCGGCGCCGCCGGCGATCATCACGTCGGCTTCGTCATAGGCGATGTTGCGCGCCGCCATGCCGATGCAGTGCGTGCCGGTGGTGCACGCCGTGGCGATGGCGTAGTTAGGCCCCTGTGCCCCCAGATGGATGGACAGGAAACCGGAAATCATATTGATGATCGAGCCCGGCACGAAGAACGGTGAAATTCGACGAGGGCCGGAATCGTGCAATGTGCGGCTGGTTTCTTCGATATTGGTCAAACCGCCAATACCCGACCCCATGGCCACGCCGATGCGGTCACGGTTGGCGTCGGTGACTTCCAGGCCGGCGTTACGCACTGCCTGAAAACCGGCTGCCAGGCCGTATTGAATGAACAGGTCGAGCTTGCGGGATTCCTTGACCGAGAGGTACTCCTCGACATTGAAACCCTTTACCGAGCCGCCAAAACGGGTGGAATAGGCAGAAAGGTCCGTGTGTTCGATCAGACCAATACCACTGCGGCCAGCCAGAATGCCCTGCCAACTGCTCGGCACATCCGTGCCCAGTGGCGACAACATACCCATACCGGTGACTACGACGCGTCTACGCGACACAGCACTCTCCTTTTTCTAATGACGACACTTTTGCTTCATCGCTTACTTTTCATCAGAGCTAAAGAAAAAACCGCACGCCGTTACAGCAGTGCGGTTTTTCCCTGACAGCAAGCGACGACTACAAACTATTACGCCTGGTGGGCAGTAACGTAGTCGATAGCAGCTTGAACAGTAGTGATTTTTTCAGCTTCTTCGTCCGGGATTTCGGTCTCGAATTCCTCTTCCAGAGCCATCACCAGCTCAACGGTGTCAAGGGAATCGGCACCCAGGTCTTCTACGAAGGAAGCAGTGTTGACCACTTCTTCTTCCTTAACGCCCAGTTGCTCGGCGACGATTTTCTTGACGCGCTCTTCGATGGTGCTCATACCTTGTTTAACTCCTAATGGACAAATTCAGGCAGCTGGCCAGTGGGTAAGTGTATAGAAAGCCATTTCAGCTTTTCAACTGAAAGCTTCACCCTGTACCCAGTCGGCCACCTGCCTATAAATTAAGTTGCAGCTTTATAACGGATTTTAGACAGCTCGTATGACATTTTTTTGAAGCGATCCGTCACAATTTAACTCATGTACATCCCGCCGTTCACCGGGATTGTAGCCCCAGTCACGTATGCCGCACCGTCGGATGCCAGGAAAGAGACCACATTCGCGATCTCTTGAGCCTGGCCCAGACGGCCCAGCGGAATCTGCGTCAGCAAGGCTTCACGCTGCGCCTCAGGCAGTTCACGGGTCATATCGGTGTCGATGAACCCAGGGGCCACCGAGTTGACCGTAATCGACCGCGAACCGACCTCACGCGCCAGTGCACGGCTGAAACCTTCCAGGCCGGCCTTGGCGGAGGCATAGTTTACTTGGCCTGCGTTGCCCATGGCACCCACTACGGAGCCAATATTGATAATTCGGCCCCAACGCGCCTTGGTCATGCCGCGCAAAACGCCCTTGGACAAGCGAAACAGACTGTTCAAGTTGGTGTCGACCACGTCGTACCACTCGTCGTCTTTCATACGCATCATCAGGTTGTCGCGGGTGATGCCGGCGTTGTTTACCAGGATCGACGGAGCGCCGAACTGTGCAGTGATTTCAGCCAGTACGGCAGCCACGGACTCATCGCTGGTCACGTTCAGCTCAAGGCCAGTGCCCTGAACGCCGTTTTCCTTCAGGGTCGCGGCGATACGCTCGGCGCCCGAAGCGGAAGTGGCGGTGCCGATCACGACCGCGCCCTGACGGCCCAATTCCAGGGCGATCGCCTGGCCAATGCCACGGCTTGCGCCGGTGACCAGTGCAACTTTACCTTGCAGACTCATGCAGGCTTCTCCTAAGTGTGGGGATCAGGCCAGTGCCGCGCGCGCGGCAGCGAAGGCATCCGGGGTATTCAGGTTGGCAGTCGACACGCCGTCGGCACAGCGCTTGTTGAGGCCGGCCAGGACTTTGCCCGGGCCACACTCGACCAACTCGGTGGCGCCGTTGGCAGCCAGAGCCTGGACCGATTCAACCCAACGCACAGGCTTATAGAGCTGCTCCAGCAGGTCGCGCTTGAGGGTGCCGAGGTCGGCAGCCACGGCGGCGCTGACGTTCTGTACCAACGGAATCTGCGGCGCCTGCCAGTCGATCGCATTGATGGACTCGGCAAAACGCTCGGCGGCCGGGCGCATCAGCTCGCAGTGGGACGGCACGCTCACCGGCAAGGGTAGCGCACGCTTGGCGCCACGGGCCTTGCAACCTTCGATGGCGCGCTCAACGGCAGCCTTGGCGCCGGCGATCACCACCTGGCCCGGGGAGTTGAAGTTGACCGCACTGACCACTTCGCCCTGGGCGGCTTCGGCGCAAGCCTCGATCACCACAGCATCGTCCAGGCCCAGGATCGCGGCCATGCCGCCCTGCCCGGCCGGAACGGCTTCTTGCATCAACTGCCCCCGACGCTCGACCAACTTGACCGCTTCGGCCAGGGTCAAGCTGCCCGCGGCAACCAATGCACTGTATTCACCCAGGCTGTGGCCGGCAACGAATGCCGGGCGCGCGCCACCTTCTGCCAACCACAAGCGCCACAGGGCGATCGAAGCGGTCAGGATGGCCGGCTGGGTTTTGTCGGTTTGATTGAGTTGCTCTTCCGGCCCTTGCTGGGTCAGTGCCCACAGGTCGTAACCCAGGGCATCGGAAGCTTCCTTGAAGGTTTCCAGAACCAGCGGATATTGCGCGCCCAGCTCGGCCAACATGCCGAGGGACTGCGAACCCTGCCCTGGAAAGACGAATGCGAGGGATGTAGACATGTAACAAGCCCCTAATGATCTGGTCGTCAAAAAATGGTCGCTCCTACGGTGGGAGCGAACGAAACTGACAGATTGGATGGTCAATTGAACTGGCCGGTCACATTTAAGCATTCCCGGGCCGATTCGCCTAAGACAACAAATCCTCAAGCCGGCCGTGCAAACGCTGCGGCAGGTTTTCCTGGATTTCGATCACCGCACGCGCAATCGCACTTTGAAAGCCTTCCACCCCCGCCGAGCCATGGCTTTTCACCACGATGCCCTGCAAACCGAGAAAGCTGGCGCCATTGTGCCGTGCCGGGGCCAGGTCAGCCTGCAAGCGGCGCATCAACGGCAATGCCAGGGCGCCGACCACACGCGACGCCAGGTTTCGCCTGAACAACGCTTCAATACGCGCGGCGATCATGGTCGCCAGGCCTTCGCTGGATTTAAGCAGGATATTGCCAACAAACCCATCGCATACCACCACATCCGCTTCGCCCCGGTACAAACCATCACCTTCGACAAAGCCGATGTAATTCAAGCCCCGCGCGCCCTGCAGCAACGTAGCCGCCAACTTGACCTGCTGGTTGCCCTTGATGTCTTCGGTGCCAATGTTCAGCAGGGCCACCCGCGGCCGGGCCACGCCCAGCGCTTCGGCGGCCACCGCGCCCATCACGGCGAACTGGAACAGGTGCTCGGCGCTGCAATCGACGTTCGCGCCCAGGTCCAGCAACTGGCAATAGCCCTTCTGCGTCGGAATTGCCGCCACCATCGCCGGCCGATCAATACCGGGCAGCGTCTTGAGCACATACCGCGACAACGCCATCAAGGCCCCGGTGTTCCCCGCACTGACACAGGCTTGCACCTTGCCATCGCGTAACAGCTCCAGGGCCACCCGCATCGAGGAATCAGGTTTGCCACGCAAGGCGGTCGCAGGCTTTTCATCCATTCCGATGGTTTCGCTGGCCGGCGTAATCGTCAGGCGCGCGCGATCCACTGCCGGATGGCCAGCAATCAGTTCTTCAAGTAAGGAGGGTTGACCGACGAGGGTCAGGTGCAGCGAGGGCGTAGCAGACAGGCTGGCAATGCAAGCCTGAACAATGCTGCGGGGACCGAAGTCCCCGCCCATTGCGTCAATCGCGATGACTTGAGCAGACAAGTGATTACTCGTCAGCGCCCTTGTCGATCACTTTACGGCCACGGTAAACGCCTTCTGGCGATACGTGGTGACGCAGGTGAACTTCACCGGTGGTCTTTTCTACGGACAGGGTGCTTGCCTCGAGAGCGTCGTGCGAACGGCGCATGTCACGGGCGGAGCGGGATTTTTTGTTCTGCTGAACAGCCATAATTGATTAACTCCTAAACGTTTGGGTCACGCTTTAACTGCGCCAATACACTGAACGGGTTGGACCGCGTTACCTCGTCCTCGCTCGGTTCGGGCTCGTCATCGAGGCCCGCCGGCTGCTGGCATTCTTCCGGATGATGAGCAGGCACAATGGGCAAGGCGAGCAAAAGCTCCTCCTCGATCAGTGCATGCAGATCCAAAGGATCTTCGCCCAGTTCCAGCACGTCATAACCTTTCGGCAACGACTGGGTATTCGCACCCTCCTTCACCACAGCATAACTGCACTCGCTGTGGATCGGCAGGGTGACCAGCTCAAGACAACGCTGGCAAACCATTTTGACTTCGGTGTCGATAAAACTGTGGATTACCACAGCCTTACGCTCATCTCGTTCAAAAACGAATTTGGCCTGCACCGTACCGACACTGTCGGAAAGCGGGTCGCAGAGTCTCTCCAAATCGGCCAGCGGCAATTCACCTTGAAGGGAAGTGCCACGATCTGCCAATTTGCGCGGGTCAACGTGAGGTGGAATCGGGTCATTCAACATAGGCGCAGCATTATAGGGATGCACCCAGCCATGTCAAAGGAAATTCAGCCCTGTGCGTCAGCCGGTCGCCCCGCTAGAATCGGCGACTGCCTTGAGGAGACGTCCATGCTGCCTTTATTACTCGCATCCAGCTCGGTTTATCGCCGGGAATTGCTGAGCCGACTGCACCTGCCGTTCATCTGCAGCTCGCCGGATATCGACGAAACCCCTCACGCAAATGAGTCCGCCGTGGCGCTGGTCAAGCGCCTGGCCGAAGACAAGGCCCGCGCCCTCGCCACTACCCACACAGGGCACCTGATCATCGGTTCGGACCAGGTAGCCGCGCTTGACGGCCAGATCATCGGCAAACCGCACACCTTCGAGAAGGCTCGCGAACAGTTGCTGGCGGCCAGCGGCAAGCGCGTCAGCTTCCTCACCGGCCTGGCGCTGCTCAACAGCCAAACCGGGCAGTGCCAGGTGGATTGCGTGCCGTTTACCGTGCACATGCGTGTCCTGGACGCGGAGCGCATCGAACGCTACCTGCGGATCGAGCAGCCGTATGATTGCGCAGGCAGCTTCAAAGCCGAGGGTTTGGGCGTGAGTTTGTTTCAGAGCACAGAAGGGCCGGATGCGACGAGCTTAGTGGGCCTGCCGCTGATCCGACTGGTGGACATGCTGCTGGCCGAAGGCGTACAGACCCCCTGACAACACCACAAAACCACTGTGGGAGGGGGCTTGCTCCCGATTGCAGTGGGTCAGCTACAAATAAAGTGACTGATACACCGCTATCGGGAGCAAGCCCCCTCCCACATTTTAAGCTGCATACACCTGGAGGTATCAGCGCAAAGTCGGGCCCTGGAAGCCCATATACAAGGCCAGCTTCTCCGCCACACTGGCACCGAGCTTCTTGGAGAACCGATCGAACGGCGATTCTTCAACCGTGAAATCTACCAACTCCTTCTCGCCGACCACATCCCGCGCCACCGAACTGGCACTGCCCAACCCATCGATCAAGCCCAGCGGCAATGCCTGCTCGCCAGACCACACCAACCCGGAGAACAGCTCCGGATGGTCTTTATCCTTCAGGCGATCACCACGCCCCTGCTTCACACTGGCAATGAACTGACGATGAGTGGTGTCGAGCACGCCCTGCCAGAACTGGGTTTCGTCAGCTTTTTGCGGTTGAAATGGGTCCAGAAACGCTTTGTGCTCGCCCGAGGTATAGGTGCGACGCTCCACCCCCAGCTTCTCCATGGTGCCGACAAAGCCGTAACCGGCAGCCGTCACACCAATGGAGCCGACCAGACTGGCCTTATCGGCGTAGATCTGATCAGCGGCGCTGGCGATGTAATAAGCACCCGAGGCACCCAGGTCGGCGATCACTGCGTACAGCTTGGTATCCGGATGCAGCGTGCGCAGGCGGCGAATCTCGTCATACACGTAGCCTGATTGCACAGGGCTGCCACCTGGGCTGTTGATGCGCAGGATCACGGCCTTGACCTTGGGATCTTCGAACGCAGCGCGCAGGCTGCTGACAATGTTGTCGGCGCTGGCCGACTCCTTGTCGGCTATTACCCCGCGCACTTCGATCAGCGCAGTGTAGTGACCGCCACGGGTAGCGCTCTTTTCCACGTCCATCAAAGGACTGAACAGCGCCAGCATGGCGAGTAGGTAAACAAAGGTCAGCAATTTGAAGAAAATCCCCCAACGTCTTGAACGACGCTGCTCCTGGACACTGGCCAGCAGCGTCTTCTCCAACAGCTTCCAGCTTTTATCGTCGCTGCTTTCGGCCTTTTCGGGCGCTTTCCACTCGTCACTCATGCCATCAACCCCAGCAAAGACTTATCGGGCCTGACCGAGCCAGGCCTGCAATTCAGAAAAATGATCAATCATCAGCCTCGGCTCGTAGGGCTGCAAGGCCTCGGCCGACTGGGCACCATAGCTGACGGCCACACTGTCCATCCCGGCATTGCGCGCCATCATCAAGTCGAAGGAAGCATCCCCCACCATCAACGCCTGGCGCGGCGCCACACCACAGTGAGCCAGGATCTGCTCCAGCATCAGAGGGTGAGGCTTGCTGGCAGTTTCATCCGCAGCGCGGGTGATATCGAAATAATCCTCAAAGCCATGGGCCTTGAGCACACGATCGAGCCCGCGCCGTGCCTTGCCGGTCGCCACGGCGAGGTGATAGCCCTCGGCGCGAAAGGTCTCGAGGGATTGCCGCACGCCATCAAATAGCGGCGAAGGCTGCGCCTCCAAGGCAATATAATGATCGGCATAGTGCTGGCGAAACGCGATCAGCTCTTGATCGTCGATCTCCGGATACAACGTGCGTATCGCTTCAGGCAAGCCCAGGCCGATGATGCCCTTGACCGCCGAGTCGCTGCACAGCGCGAAGCCGGAGCGGGTCGAGGCCATGTGCATGGACTCGACAATGCGGCCAATGGAGTCAGCCAGCGTGCCATCCCAATCAAAGATCAGCAGCTTGTAGTCAGGGTGCGGCACTCAAACGCTCCACGGTCTGGGCCCACATCTCGTCGACCGGCGCCTGCAGCTTCAGCTCGCCACCGTCCGGCAGCGGCACGGTCAGCATGTAGGCGTGCAGGAACAGGCGCTTGCCGCCCAGGTCGCGGATTTCCTTGGAGAAATCTTCGTCCCCGTACTTGGTGTCACCCGCAATACAGTGGCCCGCGTGCAAGGTATGCACGCGAATCTGGTGGGTACGCCCGGTCACCGGCTTGGCCTCGACCATGGTGGCGAAGTCGCCGAAACGGCGCAGCACCTTGAACAGAGTCAGCGCCTCCTTGCCCTCCTCGTCCACTTCGACCATCCGTTCGCCAGAGCGCAGATTGCTCTTCTGCAACGGCGCCCGGACGCTCTTGAGGGAGCTGGCCCAGTGACCGCGCACCAGCGCCATATAGCGTTTGTCCACACCGTCACCCCGCAGGGCGGTGTGCAAGTGACGCAACATGCTGCGTTTCTTGGCGATCATCAGCAGGCCGGAGGTGTCACGGTCCAGGCGATGAACCAGTTCCAGCTCCTTGGCATCCGGGCGCAACTGACGAAAGGCTTCGATGACCCCGAAATTCAGGCCGCTGCCACCGTGGACCGCAATGCCACACGGCTTGTTGATCACGATCAGCTTGTTGTCTTCGAAGACAATCGAGGCTTCCAGGCGCTGCAACAAACCCTGGGCCAACGGCACAGGTTCGTCACGCTCCGGCACGCGAACCGGCGGCACACGGACGATATCGCCCGCCTGCAGCTTGTACTCGGGCTTGATCCGGCCCTTGTTCACGCGCACTTCACCTTTTCGCAAGATGCGGTAAATCAAGGTCTTGGGCACGCCTTTGAGCCTGGCCAGGAGAAAATTGTCGATGCGTTGGCCGGCATATTCCGGCGAGACCTCAAGCAGCTGGACGCTGGGGGTCTGGGGGGCGGTAGTCGTCATGGCGGCGATGATAACAATTTTTTATGGAATTGAAGCACTTAATCATTACTGCTATAGTCGCGAACGCCGCCAAAAGCGGCCTGGCCAGAGGACTTGCGGCAAACTGCCGGCCCTGACCATCGCAATTCATCAGGACGCGAGGCCGTCCTACGGGGCTTTCGCCACGTTGGAAGACTCGGGATTGTAACAAGCGCAGGTGACATGAGGCCTGAAGCGAGTGCAGAAAGCAGAGTGAATACTCGCGTTTTGCGCCGATATTTACGGCCAGTTCACAAAGTGCAGTCAGTCTTGAGCCAGACCATGGCGAATGCTTCGGAAATAACGCCTGTTAAGAGCTGAGTGAGAGCGCAATCGCCCACACCCAGTCCTGTTTAGCCATGAGCGTGAACTCCCCATTGGAGAACACGGTAAATGCCAACCCGCTGCGGATTCTGCGCGCGGCAGCACCCGAATTATCAGGGATACGTGTAGGGTGGAGATGCACAACCGTCGGACCGTGTAGCACTAGGCTTATATTTAGACGCTTCATCTCGTCCACAGTCGCCGGTTGATTCCTCCTCCTGACCTTAGCTTTTGTTGAAGTGGTGCCTTTGTCACCACCGCTAACAAGCAGGACGCGTCCGTCGCGATACCGGCCCAATTGGCTGGTGTTTGCTGGACACTGGAGTGGCCAACCACTCTTGACGCACCTGACACCGACCGTGAGAAGTCGTGTGTGCCGAACGCCGTTTCCGGCAGCCCGGAAACCGACGGTACAACATGAAAAGAATGCTGATTAACGCAACTCAACCCGAAGAGTTGCGTGTTGCACTGGTAGATGGCCAACGCCTCTACGACCTGGACATCGAATCCGGTGCACGCGAGCAAAAGAAGGCCAACATCTATAAAGGCCGTATTACTCGCATCGAACCAAGCCTTGAGGCTGCCTTTGTCGACTTCGGCTCCGAGCGCCACGGCTTCCTGCCCCTCAAGGAAATCTCCCGCGAATACTTCAAGAAAGCTCCTGAAGGCCGCGTGAACATCAAGGACGTCCTGAGCGAAGGCCAGGAAGTCATCGTCCAGGTCGAGAAAGAAGAACGTGGCAACAAGGGCGCCGCCCTGACCACCTTCATCAGCCTGGCCGGCCGTTACCTGGTCCTGATGCCGAACAACCCACGTGCCGGCGGCATTTCCCGTCGCATCGAAGGCGAAGAGCGCAACGAACTGCGTGAAGCGCTGAACGGCCTGATCGCCCCGGCCGACATGGGCCTGATCGTGCGCACTGCCGGCCTGGGCCGCAGCAGCGAAGAAATGCAGTGGGACCTCGACTACCTGCTGCAACTGTGGACCGCCATCAAAGAAGCGTCCCTGGATCGTTCCGCGCCGTTCCTGATCTACCAGGAAAGCAACGTGATCATCCGCGCCATCCGCGATTACCTGCGCCAGGACATCGGCGAAGTGCTGATCGACAGCGTTGAAGCCCAGGACGAAGCCCTGACCTTCATCCGCCAGGTGATGCCGCAGTACGCCAGCAAGATCAAGCTGTACGAAGACAGCGTGCCGCTGTTCAACCGTTTCCAGATCGAAAGCCAGATCGAGACCGCCTTCCAGCGCGTGGTCGAACTGCCTTCCGGCGGCTCCATCGTGATCGACCCGACCGAAGCCCTGGTGTCCATCGACATCAACTCGGCGCGTGCCACGAAAGGTAGCGACATCGAAGAAACCGCCCTGCAGACCAACCTGGAAGCGGCTGAAGAAATCGCCCGCCAGTTGCGCCTGCGTGATATCGGCGGCCTGATCGTGATCGACTTCATCGACATGACCCCCGCCAAGAACCAGCGCGCCGTGGAAGAGAAAGTCCGCGAATGCCTGGAAGCTGACCGCGCCCGCGTACAGGTCGGCCGCATCTCGCGCTTCGGCCTGCTGGAAATGTCCCGTCAGCGCCTGCGTCCGTCCCTGGGCGAAAGCAGCGGCATCGTCTGCCCGCGCTGCAACGGCACCGGCATCATCCGTGACGTTGAATCGCTGTCCCTGGCGATCCTGCGCCTGATCGAAGAAGAAGCCCTGAAAGACCGCACCGCCGAAGTCCGCGCCCAGGTGCCGATCCCGGTCGCCGCATTCCTGCTCAATGAAAAACGCAACTCGATCACCAAGATCGAACTGCGCACCCGTGCCCGTATCGTGATCCTGCCGAACGATCACCTGGAAACGCCGCACTTCGAAGTGCAGCGCCTGCGTGACGACAGCCCGGAAGCCCACAACAACCAGTCCAGCTACGAAATCGCGGCTGCCGCTGCCGAAGTGGAAGAAGTCCAGCCGGCTGCCGCGACGCGCACCCTGGTTCGCCAGGAAGCTGCCGTGAAGACTGCACCGGCGCGTGCCAATGCACCGGTTCCGACTGAAGCGGCTGCCCCGGTTGCTGCTCCAGCCGCCCTGCCTGAGCCGAGCCTGTTCAAAGGCCTGGTGAAATCGCTGGTCAGCCTGTTCGCCACCAAGGAAGAGCCTGCTGCTCCGGTTGTGGTTGAAAAACCGGCCACCGAACGTCCGGCGCGCAACGAAGAACGTCGCAACGGCCGCCAGCAGAGCCGTAACCGCAACGGTCGTCGTGATGAAGAGCGCAAGCCACGCGAAGAACGTGCACCGCGTGAAGAACGCGCGCCACGTGAAGAGCGTGCACCTCGCGAAGCCCGTGAAGAAACCCCGACCGTAGCCCGCGAAGAACGCGCACCGCGTGAAGAGCGTGCACCGCGCACGCCACGTGCACCGCGTGAAGATCGCAAGCCACGTGGCGAGCGTGAAGAACGCGTGCGTGAACTGCGCGAACCGCTGGACGCAGCGCCAGCCGCTGCCGCTGTCGGTGCTGCGGTTGTCGCCGAAGAGCGCCCGGCTCGCCAGCCACGTGAAGAGCGTGCGCCTCGTGAGGAGCGCCAACCACGCCCACCGCGTGAAGAGCGTCAACCACGTGCCGAACAAGCCGCTGCCGCCAGCGAAGAAGAAGTCCTGAACGGCGAAGAGCAACTGCAGGAAGACGGCCAGGACAACGCCGAAGGCGATCGTCCACGCCGCCGCTCCCGTGGCCAGCGTCGTCGCAGCAACCGTCGTGAGCGTCAACGCGATGCCAATGGCAATGTGATCGAAGGCTCGGAAGAAGCCGGCGAGAACGCCGAAGCCGCTACCAGCGAGCCGACGGGCGCCGAACTGGCTGCCGGCCTGGCCGTGACTGCCGCCGTGGCCAGCTCGGTCATCAGCGCACCTGCTGAAGCCCAGGCTCACGAACAGGCTGAACGCGCAACTGCTGCTGTTGAAGAAACTGCCGTTGTTGAAGCACCTGCTGCCCAGACCTCAGTGGTTGAAGCGCCGGTTGTTGAAGCACCTGTTGCTGAAGCACCTGTCGTAGAAGCACCAGTAGTCGAAGCCACTACCCCAATCGAAGCTCCGGTTGTTCCGGAAGTGGAAGTTGCCCAGGCTCCTGAAGCCCAGCCAGAAGCAGAAGTGGCGGCTGTTGAGCCGACACCTGTAGCTGAGCCTGAGCCAGTGGTCGAGGCTGCTGTTGAAGCTCCAGTTGTTGAAGCGGCTCCGGAAGTACGAGAAGTTCGCGAAGAACAGACCGCCTTCCAATGGACTGCCGAGCCAACTGCTCCGGTTGAAGCGCCAACGCCTGCCCCTGCGGTAGAAGAAGCGTCGGAACCGGTTGCCGAAGTCGTGGCTGCCGAGCCAGCCCCAGTGGTTCAGCCTGCTCCGGTCGTAGAACCTGCAGCAGTGGTTGAGGCGCCGGTAGCTGCCGAAGTGGCTGCCCCTGTGGTTGAAGCCGCACCGGTCAGCGCCCTGACCGAAAACGGCCGTGCACCGAACGACCCACGTGAAGTGCGCCGTCGTCGCAAGGAAGCTGAAGCCGCGGCAGCAGCTGCTGCCGCAGCACAGGAAGCAGAGCACGAGAGCAAACCTCTCGCCTGATTCCAGCCGCCACAAGAAAGCCCCGCCTGAGTGATCAGGCGGGGCTTTTTTATGTGATCTGTCCCGTCCTGAATAAGGCTTAACGCGGTCATTGTGGGAGGGGGCTTGCTCCCGATGGACTGCGTAGCAGGCCCATTTTTGAGGCCGCTGCGCGGCCTATCGGGAGCAAGTCGAATCGTCGCACCGCCCCTCCCACAGGTTATTCATCGTCTGCTCTATCGCTTAACTGACAGGCATTAGAGCTTGCCCCCTCCCACACTCAGATCGGCTTGAAGTTCAAGGATTGCGGAACATCGACATCCCAGAGCACTCCCGGGTCTTCAACCGCCACTTCGCTGACCAACGCGTGCGCAAACAATGATCGTCCTCCACGATCACCGGTCAATGCCATCAGCTCAAGCCCAAATGCCTGGCCAAACGCTACAGGATGCCCATACCGCCCATCCTGCACCGGCACACGGATACCGCCCGCCTCCAGCCCCTCGATCACCCGCTCAATGCTCGAGGAGCGAATAAACGGCATATCTCCCAGCACCACCAGCCAGCCATCCGCCGCACCGCTGGCCGCAACCGCCGCGGCAATGCTGTCGCCCATGCCCGCCGATTCCAGCAACACGACTTTGCAACCCTGCGCCTTGGCCAACCGAATGACCTCCAGGCGCTCCGGCGAGGTCACCACCCAACGCTCAACGAGCGTCGCCGGCAGGTTCACCAGCACCTGCTCGAGTACCGGCCGCGTCACGCCATCCAATCCGCTGCAATCGGCCAGCAGCTTGTCCTGGTCGGCACCGGCTTCGGCACGGAAACGACTGCCCTGCCCTGCCGCCAGTACAATCGCCGTCACCGTCACTCGGCGACCACCGGCAGCGGCTTTTTCTGCATCGGCGCCACACCGTTCTTGATTGCGACGACTTCAGCCATCAGCGACAAGGCAATTTCAGCAGGCGTGTGGCTACCGATGTGCAAGCCGATCGGCCCATGCAAGCGCGCAATCGCCTCGGCCGTAAGCCCGAGCGCCGCCAGGGTTTCCCGGCGCTTCTGGGTATTGACCCGCGAGCCCAGCGCGCCGACGTAGAAGGCATCGGAATTCAATGCCGTCAGCAACGCCATATCATCCAGGCGCGGGTCGTGGGTCAGGCAGACGATGGCTGTGCGCTCGTCGGTCTGAATGTTCAGTACCGCCTCATCCGGCATGCCCGGCACAAAGCGACCATGCTGCTCTTCCCAGCCGTAGACGAACTCTTCACGCGGGTCGCAGACCAACACTTCGAAATCCAGCAAGCGCGCCATTTGCGCCACGTAGCGCGACAACTGCCCGGCACCGATCAACAGCAGGCGCCAGCGCGGGCCATAAATGGCGCGCAGGCGTTCCCCATCAAATGTCACCACATCCGTTTTGCTTGCGCTGCCGAGGGTCACAGTACCTGTGGCCAGGTCCAGCTCCCGGGCGACAATCTGATGGTCCTCACAACGCGCCAGCAGCTGTGCGACCCATTGCCAGTCGCCTACCCGCTCTTCGGTCAGGCGCAACGTGCCACCGCACGGCAGGCCGAAGCGCGCCGCCTCATCACGGGTGACCCCGTATGTCACCAACTGCACGGGTGGGCCATCTTCCGCCAGGCGACCATCTTGCAGGCGCGCAATCAGATCATCCTCAATGCAACCGCCGGACACCGAGCCGATCACGACCCCGTCGCCCCGCAATGCCAACATCGCCCCGGGCGGACGCGGTGCACTGCCCCAGGTCTGGACCACGCTGTACAACACCACCCGCTGCCCGGCGCGACGCCATTCGAGCACACTGCGCAGGACATTCAGATCCACGCTATCCATCCAACCTCCTGCCGACCTTACAACGATTACTCACCCAATCACTGTAAAGCAAAAGCCTCCAGAGTGGCCGGCCACAAACGCAAACGCCCCGAAACAGTCGGGGCGTTTGTGGAGGGCTTCGGCGTCAGTTCACGCCAGCAGCGAATTACTTGATGACAGGAGCAGGGCCTTCGGCCACACCCAGGTCATCTTCCGGACGGGTATCGGAGATACCGGTACCACCGGACGCCAGCTCGCTCTGCAGCTTGTCGGTGTCCAGCTCCTTGACCCACTTGGCGACAACGATAGTGGCAACGGCGTTACCGACCAGGTTGGTCAGGGCGCGCGCTTCGGACATGAAGCGGTCGATACCCAGGATCAGTGCCAGGCCGGCAACCGGCAGGTGGCCGACGGCCGACAGGGTGGCGGCCAGTACGATAAAGCCCGAACCGGTCACGCCCGCAGCGCCTTTGGAGGACAGCAACAGCACCAGCAGCAAGGTGATCTGGTGGGTGATATCCATGTGGGTGTCAGTCGCCTGGGCGATGAACACCGCAGCCATGGTCAGGTAGATCGAAGTACCGTCGAGGTTGAAGGAGTAGCCGGTGGGGATCACCAGGCCGACTACGGACTTCTTCGCGCCCAGACGCTCCATCTTGATCAGCATGCGTGGCAGCGCGGATTCGGAAGAGGAAGTGCCCAGTACGATCAGCAGTTCTTCACGGATGTAGCGCACCAGCTTCAACACGCTGAAACCGTGGGCGCGGCAGATGGCACCCAACACCACCACCACGAACAGGACGCAGGTGATGTAGAAGCAGATCATCAGCTGACCCAGTTGCACCAGGGAACCTACACCGTAGGCACCGATGGTGAATGCCATGGCACCCAGGGCACCAATTGGCGCGAGCTTCATGATCATGTTGATGATGTTGAACATGACGTGGGCGAAGCGATCGATGAAGTCCAGCACCGGCTTGCCGTAGGCACCCAGGCGATGCAGGGCAAAACCGAAGATCACCGAGAACATCAGCACTTGCAGGATGTCACCGTTGGCGAAGGCGCCCACGATGGTGTTCGGAATCACATTGAGGATAAAGCCGACCACGCTCTGGTCTGCACCAGCAGTCACGTAGGCCGCGACTTTCGAGGCGTCCAGGGTAGCCACGTCGATGTGCATGCCGGCGCCCGGTTGCACAACGTTGACCACGACCAGGCCGATCAGCAGGGCGATGGTGGAAACGATTTCGAAGTACAGCAGCGCGTAGCCGCCGGTTTTGCCGACCGATTTCATGCTTTGCATGCCAGCGATACCGCTGACAACGGTGCAGAAGATGATCGGGGCGATGACCATTTTGATCAGCTTGATAAAGCCGTCACCCAGTGGCTTGAGCGCCACGCCGGTCTGCGGGTAGAAATGACCGAGCAAAATACCGATAACGATTGCAACGATCACCTGGAAATACAGGGATTTGTACAGTGGCTGACGAGTCGTCATTGCAAAGTTCCTCAATCGTCCCGTGTAGCAAATATCCGCCATTGCCCACGACACTTGAATTGCGAACCCTCCTGCACTGGAGGGATTTGTTGTTTGCGAGGCTGGTAGAACCAGGCCTGCGCTGCCATCTCTTATCGCAAACGCCGTGCCACTTTCTGCAAATCCGCTGAAGGCCTTTAGACATCAGGCCTGGGCGCGCTCAACCTTCCTTCACGCGCCCTGAACAAGTGGCGGGTTTCCGCCATGCAGCCAAATCCCGTCCTACAATTTGGCGGATATCCGCCTTGTCGCACCACCCAGTGATGGCTAACATCCGCCACTCCATGGACGAGGCCCTCACATGCGTGAACGCACCATCGCCAGTCACTACGCCCGAGCGGCCCTGGTCGGTGCCCGTCGGGCGGGCTATGACTACTCGGCCCTGCTGCAACAGGTGGGCATTACCCCTGAGTTGCTGACCGAGCCCCGCGCCCGCATTGCGCCTGAACAATTTACCCGGCTGTTGCAGATGCTCTGGCTGGAGCTCGACGACGAGTACCTGGGGTTCGCTGAAGGTTCGAGTAAACGCGGCACCTTCGCCATGATGTGCCACGCGCTGATTCACTGCCGCACCCTGGAGAAGGCTCTGGAACGCGGTTTATTATTTTATAGCTTATTCCCACAGGGTCCGCGCTGGCATCTGACAAGAGAAGGCGACATGGCTCGTCTGAGCCTGGATGACTCACAGCTGTGGGACCCGGATCACTTCCTGAGCGAATGCCTGCTGGTGATCTGGCATCGCCTGGGCAGTTGGTTGATCGGCCAGCGAATCCGGTTGCATCAGGCGACGTTCCACTACCCGATGCCGGCCCATGCAGGCGAATATGACTTGCTCTTCCCCTGCCCTCAGGTATTCAACGCACCGAGCAGTAGCCTGGTATTCCCCTGCCGCTATTTGAGCCTGCCCTTGCTGCAGGACGAACGTACGCTCAAGCATTTTCTGCAGCGCTCGCCCGCAGACTTGCTGTCACGACCGGACGAAGGCGACAGCTTGAGCAGCCAATTACGCCGCTTGTTAAGCCGTGACCGCACGCCTTGGCCGGACCTGGAGGCCGTGGCGCAGCACCTGCACATCAGCCCGCAGACCCTGCGCCGACACCTGCGCGAGGAAGGCACCAGTTTCCAGGCACTCAAAGATGAATTGCGGCGAGACATCGCCATTTATCACTTGGGGCGGGCCAATCTGTCGCTGCAGGAAATCGCCGAGCAGTTGGGGTTCTCCGAACCGTCGGCGTTTCATCGGGCGTTCAAGAAGTGGACGGGGCTCACGCCAGGCGCCTACCGGGCGCAGGAAAATTAAGGTGGCGCCAGTACTGACGCCATCGGGACCAAGCCCCCTCCTACCCTTGAATGTGTTCACAAATCAAAATGTGGGAGGGGGCTTGCCCCCGATGAGGCCAGTTCGGCCACCAAAAAATCACACAGCCGGGAAGTGAATCTTGAACGCCGCGCCACCCAGCGCCGAATCACCCAAAGTCAGGCGTGCGCCGTAACTTTCGATAATGTCCTTGACCACCGCCAGCCCAATGCCCTGCCCCGGATGCTGACGGTCCAGCCGTTCGCCCCGTTGCAGAATCCGTGCGCGCTGATCCGGTGGCACACCGGGGCCATCGTCCTCGATACACAGCTCAGTGCCGGCAAGATTTTCTACCAGGCTGATACGCACTTCGCTCAGGCACAGGCGATAGGCGTTTTCCAGCAGGTTACCGAGCATTTCGAGCAGGGCGCCTTTCTCGATGGGCACATAACCCTCGTCCGGCAAGTCGAAGGACACGGTAACGCGCTTGTCGCGGTACACCTTGCCCAGTGTGTCGCAGAGGCTTTGCAGCACCGGCGCAAGATGCACCTGGTGGCGCACCAGGCCACTTTTGCGCAGGCTGGCACGTTGCAGCTGGTAGCCGATCTGCTGGCTCATACGTTCAATCTGCGATTGTAGAACCATGGCCTGGCCACGTTCTTCGGGACGCTGCGCCATGTCTTCACTCACGCCCTGCAATACCGCCAGCGGGGTTTTCAGGCTATGGGCGAGGTCGTCGAGGGAATCGCGGTAGCGGGTACGCTGCTCACGCTCGCTGTGCAGCAACCGATTGAGGGAGCCGGTGAGGCGCAACAGTTCGCGTGGGTGTTCTTCGGTGAGGCTTTCGCGCGTGCCACTTTCAATCTGGTCCAGCTCCTGGCTCAGGCGTCGCAGGGCTTGCAGCCCCCACGTCAAGCCCAGCCAGAGCAAGGTCAACAGCACCAGCAAGGCCGCGCCGAAGCCCAGGTAGAGGTTTTCCCGCAGCCCCTCAAGGGTCAGTTGATATTCGCGTACCGGTTGCAACGCGACGATGCTGAACGCGGCACTTTTGCCTCCCAGCAGCTTGACCTCGACGTCATACACGAAGAACTCCTGGCCACCGGCTTCGCGGATACGCGCAAATTCGTTGCCACGCCCATCGTAACGCGGCCGGTAGTTGATGTTTTCTTCCTGGGTTGCCCGCGACCGCCACACCAGATGACCTTCGCGGTCATAGATATAGCCCAGCAGCCGGCTGTCGGTGAGGTTGAAACGCTCGTCAGGCAACTGCGCGGGCATCAGCAAGCGGTTGTTTTCGACGCGTGCAGCAGAAATCAGGGTGGTCACATCCGACGCCAGGCGCTGCTCGATGGAATCCTGCAACGCCAGGCTGAAAGCGCCTTGCATGGCGGGCAACAAGCCCAACATAAACAGCACGGCCAGGGTCGCGGCCGCCAGCATCAAGCGCACACGTAGCGAGCGAATCAACGGCAGCGCTCATTGAACAGGTAACCCAAGCCGCGCACGGTATCGATCGGCTTGAACCCCGCCGGGCCTTCCAGCTTGCGACGCAGGCGGCCCACCAACACTTCGATAACGTTCGGATCACGCTCGTCATCATCGGGATAGAGCTGCTCCATCAGGCGATCCTTGGCGACCACCTGCTGATGGTGGCGCATCAAGTACTCGAGAATACGGTACTCATAGGCGGTCAACGCCAGGGGTTGCTCATCCAGGGAAGCCTGTTTGCGGTTGAGGTCCAGCAACAGCGGCCCCGCCACGATCGTGGACTGGGTGAACCCACTGGAGCGGCGCAACAGGGCATTCATGCGCGCCTCCAGTTCTTCGAACTGGAATGGCTTGACCACATAGTCGTCGGCACCGGCGGCCAGGCCTTCGACCTTGTCCTGCCAGTTGCCCCGGGCCGTGAGGATCAGGATCGGGAAACTCTTGGCCTGGGTGCGCAATTGGCGGATCAGGTCCAGGCCGCCCATGCCGGGCAGGCCGAGGTCGATGATGGCCAGGTCGTGATTGAACTGGCCAGTCTGGTACAAGGCTTCTTCGGCATTGGCCACGGCTTCGACCACATGCCCACTGTCGGTCAGGCGGGTCAACAGGTGATGACGCAACAGCGCCTCATCTTCCACCACCAGCAATTTCATAAGGCTCTCCAAGGCGATTCAACTGTCCGACAGAGGGATATCATAGCGGCCCTGCAGGTCTTGCGGGCGCAGTTTAATGCCATTGTATTGGCCCGTCAGGTGTTCGTAGCCGGTGCGGTAACCCGGCTGCGGGGCAGTCTGCCCCAGCGACTGACCCCACGGCGCAGCCTGGCTGCCTGCATCGTCGAAACTGACACGGTGGATCAGGTTGCCGGACTTCTTGGTTTTCTCGCCGCCGAACGCGGCAAAGGAGCCGTCCGCAGCCTGCACTCCGGCAGTGGCGCTGAGCATGGTTAAGGCCAACAGCAGCTGTTTGATCGCAGTCATGGGGTTACCTCTACGCATTTGGCTATGGGTGCCAGACTACGCAGGCGCCCCTGAACTCCCCCTGAACGGGCTCTGAACCGCACCTGAACCGTTGCGGGCTATCCACTGGTGTGCCAACTGAAGCAAAATACCGTCCATGACGCCCCTACCCGCTTGCTGCACCCCGCTCGATGCACATTGGCCCCTACCCGAACCCTTGCCGGATACGGTGTTTCTCAGCACCCGCTTCGACCCCACCTTATTAAAGGCCGGCGACTTCCAGCGCAGCGCCGTGCCGCCACCGGCCAGCATCCAGCGCTCGGTGGCCAAGCGCCAGGCCGAGTTCCTTGCCGGCCGGCTGTGCGCGCGTACGGCGTTGCAACAACTTGATCAGCTCGATTGCGTCCCGGCCATCGGCGAAGACCGGGCGCCGGTGTGGCCAGGGCATATCAGCGGCTCCATCACCCACAGCACTGGACATGCCGCTGCCATCGTCGGGTACAAGACGCAATGGCGCGGACTGGGGATGGACCTGGAGAACCTGCTGAGCCTGGAGCGGGCCGAGCGCCTGGCCGGGGAAATTCTCACCGCCGATGAACTGCAACGCATGGCCGCCCTGCCGCGTGAGCAGATCGCCCGGTTGGTGACGCTGACGTTCTCGCTCAAGGAAAGCCTGTTCAAGGCGCTCTACCCGATTGTGCAGCAGCGTTTCTACTTTGAGCATGCCGAGGTGCTGGAGTGGTCCGAAGCCGGCCATGTGCGCTTGCGCCTGCTGACGGACCTGTCGGCCGAGTGGTGCCACGGCAAGGTATTGGAGGGGCAGTATGCGGTGGATGGGGATCAGTTATTGAGCCTGGTGGCTATCGGCGCTTGATAGGGCGCTATCGGGAGCAAGCCCCCTCCCACAGGAGATCGCGGTTTCAGGATTTCTCCTGATCCCTGGGCCAACTCAGACTGAAGCATGCCCCGCCCAGGTTGTTGCTCTTGCTGATCAAGGCGCGCCCGCCGTGCCAATAGATGATCCGCCGTACGATCGATAAACCCAGGCCGTGCCCACCCGAGGCCCGAGTGCGACTGTCATCCAGGCGCAGAAAGGGTGTGAAGATCCGCTCCCATGCACTTTCCGGCACGCCCGGGCCGTCATCTTCCACATCGATACGGCAGCGCACCTGCCCCACCTGATAGCTGATCAACACTCGGCCCTGAGCATGGCGCATGGCATTGCTCACCAGGTTCTGCAAAGCCCGATGCAGGTAACGCGGTTCGGCGTCGACCCAAGCGTCGTCCCAATGCGCCGAGGACAGGCAGGCCCCCCGACTCACGCTGATCTGCGGGCGCAGTGGCGACAATTCGCCGATGACCTGATCGAGCAACGCGCTGAGGTCGATCCGCTGGAAACTCAGTTGCGGCGCACCTTGCTCCAGGCGTGCATAGGTGAGCATTTCGTCCACCAGGCCATCGAGGTCCTGGATATCACTGTCCATTCCGTCCATGTACTTGCGCCGCGCCTCGGGGGTGGCGGCGTCACCGATCATCTCCAGGCCAAAGCGCAGGCGCGCCACCGGGGTACGTAGTTCGTGGGACACCGCGCGCACCAGTTCGCGCTGGATCGCCAGCAACTGCTGCAGATGCTCGGCCATGCCATTGAAGGCTGCCGCCAGACGCCCGACCGAGTCCGCCCCGCGGGCCGGCACACGCACCTCCAGGCTGCCTTTGGCAATACGCGTGGCCGCCGCTTCCAGCCCGCGCAGGCGCTGCTCGAGCTGGCGCACCAGGAAATACACGATCAAGCCGATCAGGGTCAGGCTGACCAACGCGATCAGGATCAGCCACTGCGCCGGGTAAGGGTTCATTTGATACAGCGGGCCGAGTTCCAGGACCCATGGCGTACCGACCATACCGGCGAACACGCGAATCGAATCACCGCCTTTACCCAGCGCCATCACCGTATCGCCTTCCGACACACGACGGCGCTGATCCTCATCCATATCAGCCTGATCGAGGGTCATCAGGTGCATTTCGAAGCCAAAGCCCTTGGCTTCCTTTAGGTCGGCCAAACGCTGCGGCTGCTCCGCCACCGGGTAACGCACCAGTTCATCGGCCAACAGGTAGATCGTTGCACGCGCCAGCTGCTCGCTGATCTGCTGCACTTCGCCGGTCAGCACCAACGACTCTTTCTCACTGACCAAACGCAGTACCCGCGCGGCATGCGGCCCGGTCTGCTGCACCAGGACCTGGCCGCGTTGCAGGCGATTGCGCTGGGCAAGGTCCAGCTGCGCATCGCTGAGGCTGCGCAGTTCCAGGGGGATGCCCAACAAACGCTCCCACACCGCCAGGGCACGCTGACGCTCGATGGCGCTCATGGGTTGCAGGTTGTCCCCCATCAACGCGAAGGTGCCGTGGGCCAGGCGCTCGCGGTATTGCCCGCTGCGCACCTCGTTGAGCAGGTGCAGCGCCAGCACGCTCAGCAGCGCCACCAGAATCAGCGCCGCACACATGCCGCCGTAGATGCGCAGGAAGATCGAGTTCACAGCGGCATATCGGCAGCGGCTTCGGGGACGAACAGGTAGCCTTTGCTGCGGATGGTCTTGATCAGCCGTGGGTGGATCGGGTCGTCGCCTATTTTCGGGCGAATACGCGAGATACGCACATCAATGGAGCGGTCCTGGCCGTCGTAGCCGATGCCGCGCAGGGCAATGAAGATTTCTTCGCGGGACAAGATACGCCCGGCATTCGCCACCAGCAGCCATAAAAGGTCGAACTCGGCACTGGTCAGTTCGATGCCGCCGTCATGCAGCCAGGCTTCGCGCAGGGCGTTGTCCACGACCAAGGGACCAAACTGCAAGCGACGCTGGTTCTCCACAACGCCGGCTTCCGTCGGCTCGCTGCGCCGCAGCAGGGCTTGAATGCGCGCCAGCAGCAAGCGTGGGCGCACGGGTTTGCACACATAGTCATCCGCCCCCAAGTCCAGTCCCTGCACCTGATCCATGTCATCGGTACGGGCGGTCAGCATCAGGATCACCCCGTCGTAGCGCGCACGCACCTTGCGACAGATACTCAAGCCGTCTTCGCCGGGCAGCATCAAGTCGAGGATCACCAGGTCCGGCTGTTCGTCGATAATACGCGCCGCAGCCCGGGCGCCATCGCCCTCCACCGACACCCGCAGGCCGTTGCTCTGCAGGTAATCACGGGTCAACTCGGCCAATCGCTCGTCGTCCTCGACAATCAGTATTTGCCAGGCCTCTTGCTCCACGGGTGATCCTCGTCGCGATAGAGAGTCGTTATGACAATGCGGCCGGATAGGGGAGCAAGCGTGTCTATCTCCCACATGCTTCTCTCACATGCTTCTCTCACATGCTTCTCCCACATGCTTCTCCCACATGCTGATCTTCGCCGGCCACACCTTATTTGTAATGTTTAGAGGGCATAACAGAGGCCGATTGTAGCCACGGGCCTGCCCTTGCGCACAAGCCCGGAAATCCACTCGGTGATCGCATTTTTTTGTGATAGGGTTCGCGCCCTTCGAAAAAGGCTCGGTTGTTTTGCACCCGAAACATTTAATGACAAACGGTGCAATCCAGCAGTAACGCGGCCTACACGGGCATTCGACCTTTCTTACACATTTTACTCACAACCTTATCCACAGGTTACTCCGTTGCTAACCCCTCAAAAACGCATTATCTTGTACCTCGAGGACAAACGAGACCCTACATGTAGGGTTTTCGAGCAAAGTGCCTAACCACACAAGTGGCTCGAAACTCAAGCGCTTTATTTGTTAGCGCGACGTGGAACCAACAGATTTTCAGTAGACCAAACCGCTCACGCGGATGGCATCTGTTCTCCATCCCCGACATGGAAAACGGTACGGGTGTTGCAGGAAAAGCCTGGCACTCGCAATCAAATATAGAACGTGGAGACAACCCCCCATGCAAACCGATACAACTCGCGAGAACCCGCAAGGCTCCGTGCCGCAGGCCGCTGATTCAAACCTGGATCTGTCCGCCACTGCACCCGGCCAACTGCGTGTGATCAAGCGTAACGGCACTGTCGTTCCTTACACCGATGACAAAATCACCGTCGCCATCACCAAAGCGTTTCTTGCAGTTGAAGGCGGCACCGCTGCTGCCTCGTCGCGCATCCACGATACCGTTGCCCGCCTGACCGAACAGGTCACCGCAACCTTCAAGCGTCGCATGCCTTCGGGCGGCACCATCCACATCGAAGAAATCCAGGACCAGGTCGAGCTGGCCCTGATGCGTGCCGGCGAGCAGAAAGTCGCTCGCGACTACGTGATCTACCGTGACTCGCGCGCCAAGGAACGTGCCGTGCGCTCCCCCGCTGAAGAAGCTGCGGTGCAAGCTCACCCGTCGATCCGCATCACCCTGGCCGACGGTTCGTTTGCACCGTTGGACCTGGGCCGCCTGAACACCATCATCACCGAAGCCTGTGAAGGCCTGGAAGAAGTCGACGGCGACCTGATCCAGCGCGAAACCCTGAAGAACCTGTACGACGGCGTGGCCCTGACCGACGTCAACACCGCCCTGGTGATGACCGCCCGTACCCTGGTCGAGCGTGAGCCGAACTACTCGTTCGTGACCGCGCGCCTGCTGATGGACACCCTGCGCGCCGAAGGCCTGGGCTTCCTGGGCGTGGCCGACAGCGCCACCCACCACGAGATGGCCGACCTGTACGCCAAGGCCCTGCCGGCCTACATCGCCAAGGGTATCGAATTCGAATTGCTGAACCCGGTCCTGGCCTCCTTCGACCTGGAAAAACTCGGCAAGGCGATCAATCACGAGCGTGACCAGCAGTTTACCTACCTGGGCCTGCAAACCCTGTACGACCGTTACTTCATCCACAAGGACGGTGTGCGCTTCGAACTGCCGCAAGTGTTCTTCATGCGCGTGGCCATGGGCCTGGCGATCGAAGAGAAGCACAAAGAAGACCGCGCGATCGAGTTCTACAACCTGCTGTCGTCGTTCGACTACATGTCGTCGACGCCGACCCTGTTCAACGCCGGTACCCTGCGTCCACAGCTGTCCAGCTGCTACCTGACCACCGTGCCGGATGACCTGTCGGGCATCTACCACGCGATCCACGATAACGCCATGCTGTCCAAATTCGCTGGCGGCCTGGGTAACGACTGGACGCCGGTGCGCGCACTGGGTTCGTACATCAAGGGCACCAACGGCAAGTCCCAGGGCGTTGTACCGTTCCTGAAAGTCGTGAACGACACCGCCGTCGCGGTCAACCAGGGTGGCAAGCGCAAAGGCGCTGTGTGTGCCTACCTGGAAACCTGGCACATGGACATTGAAGAGTTCATCGAGCTGCGCAAGAACACCGGTGATGACCGTCGTCGTACCCACGACATGAACACGGCCAACTGGATCCCTGACCTGTTCATGAAGCGCGTCTTCGATGACGGCAAATGGACCCTGTTCTCGCCATCCGAAGTACCGGACCTGCACGACCTGACCGGCAAAGCCTTCGAAGAGCGCTACGAGTACTACGAAGCCCTCACCGAGTACCCAGGCAAGGTCAAGCTGTTCAAGACCATCCAGGCCAAAGACCTGTGGCGCAAAATGCTGTCGATGCTGTTCGAAACCGGCCACCCATGGCTGACGTTCAAGGACCCATGCAACCTGCGCAGCCCGCAGCAGCACGTCGGCGTGGTCCACAGTTCGAACCTGTGCACCGAGATCACCTTGAACACCAACAAGGACGAGATCGCCGTTTGCAACCTGGGCTCGATCAACCTGCCGAACCACATCGTCAACGGCAAGCTGGACACCGCCAAGCTGGAACGTACCGTCAACACTGCCGTTCGCATGCTCGATAACGTTATCGACATCAACTACTACTCGGTACCACAGGCACAGAACTCCAACTTCAAGCACCGTCCAGTGGGCCTGGGCATCATGGGCTTCCAGGACGCGCTGTACCTGCAGCACATTCCGTACGGTTCGGATGCCGCGGTCGAGTTCGCCGACAAGTCCATGGAAGCGGTCAGCTACTACGCGATCCAGGCGTCCTGCGACCTGGCCGACGAGCGCGGTGCATACGAGACGTTCCAGGGTTCGCTGTGGTCCAAGGGCATCCTGCCGCTGGACTCGCAACAGATCCTGATCGAAGCCCGTGGCCAGAAGTACATCGACGTTGACCTGAAAGAAACCCTGGACTGGGCACCGGTACGTGCCCGTGTGCAGAAAGGCATTCGTAACTCCAACATCATGGCCATCGCACCGACCGCCACCATCGCCAACATCACCGGCGTGTCGCAGTCGATCGAACCGACCTACCAGAACCTGTATGTGAAATCGAACCTGTCGGGCGAATTCACCGTGATCAACCCGTACCTGGTTCGCGACCTCAAGGCCCGCGGCCTGTGGGACTCGGTCATGATCAACGACCTGAAGTACTACGACGGTTCCGTGCAGCAGATCGAGCGTATCCCGCAAGAACTCAAAGAGCTCTACGCGACCGCCTTCGAAGTGGACACCAAGTGGATCGTTGACGCCGCCAGCCGTCGTCAGAAGTGGATCGACCAGGCGCAGTCGCTGAACCTGTACATTGCCGGTGCATCGGGCAAGAAGCTGGACGTGACCTACCGCATGGCTTGGTACCGTGGCCTGAAAACCACTTACTACCTCCGTGCCCTGGCCGCGACCAGCACCGAGAAGTCGACCATCAACACCGGCAAGCTGAACGCTGTTTCCAGCGGTAACCACGGTGATGATTCGGTTCTCGCAGCGCCAGCCGGCCCGGCCCCCGTGCCAAAGGCCTGCGCGATCGACGAGCCGGATTGCGAAGCTTGCCAATAAGCTGAACCGGTCCCGGGCTTGAACAGCCGGGATTGAAAAACCCCCGATAGACCCTGGCTGCAATGGGGTTTATCGGGGGTTTTCTTTTCGGGGGTTTTCTTTAGTCAGACAGGCCGCTTAGAACAAGACGGTCGCCAGCCCCGACCTGGGTGCTCCACCTCGCTCACCCCATAGCTCGATCCGGCCATTGATCACGGCCATCGAATGACCTTTATACTCCACCGTGCCCACCTTGCTGCTTCTCAGGTCCGCGTCAGTCGCTGGCCTGTAACGTCCTCTGAGTCCCAAACGATCCAAGCCTTCCCGGCTGCCCTCCCCATCCATCAAGCTATTCAAGGCAGCCCGGTAACTGCGCCCGGCAGTGCCATCATTGTTCTCCATTTGAGCCCGCTTTGCGCTCACGGCATACATGAAGTTTGCGTCGGTCATCATTTGCGGGTCATCCCCCTTGAAGCGTGCCTCCCGCGCTGCAAGCTGCAACTCGCCCTTGGACAAATGCAGTTTGAAGCCATCGCGCATGGTCACGTCATAACCGTCGCCACTCTCCTTGACCTCTTTGTACACATCGGTGGGCTTCTGGCCGTACTGCATCATCGCCGCCTTTATCGCGGAAACCGTGATGCAATTGCCATCCGCCCCCTGACTGAACCCACTCCAGATGTTGTCCGGTTTCTTCCCCGGATTACTGTAGTCCGGTTTGTAGTTGAAATGTTTCGCCCCTTCGGTAATGGGCTTGTTGCTCATGGATTCACTGGGGCCGAAATCGCTTCTAGGCACGCCAGGACCACGACCACCACTGCCTGGCAACACCGGTGGTGGGCTGGGCGAGGCATCATCCGCATCCGGAAACCATTCCTTCAACAGTCGCTTGAGAAACTCACGAAACGGCGCGGAAGCCTCTGCGATCAGTTCGTCAATCAGCGCCTTGAATTTCTCGTCGCCTAGCTTCTCGCGCAGCGCATTGAGTTTGTCGCGCACGTCCCGGGCCGTCTGGGACTTGGAACCTTGCTCGGCGTCAAACAGCTCGTTGAGCAGCTTCTTGATCGCACCCGCTTCATCAACAGGCGCGACAGGTGGCGACGGTGCTGGCACTACACCCGGCGTAGAACCCACGCGCCCATATCCGAACCCCACTACACCTGAATTCCACATTCCCAAGCCTCTCCATTGAGTCACTGGCCTACTCAGTGGCGATTCAGGACTCAGGCGTTCCACAGCATTCCTTTACTCCTCAGCGGGTGTTTTCCCACGCAAAAAAAAGCCCCTCATACGAGGGGCCTTCAGACTGCATGCCAACCCAGATGCATCAGGTCATCTGGATAATGGTTTGCATGATCGTGCTCTGGGTGGAGATGGTCTTGGCGTTCGCCTGATAGTTGCTCTGGGCCTTGATCAGGTCCACCAGCTCGTTGGTCAGGTTGACGTTGGAGCTCTCCAGGGATTTGGACACGATCGAACCCAGGGTACCGGCTTGCGGGTTGTCATAACCCGGCTGGCCCGAGGCGAAGGTCTCTTTCCAGGTGGTGCTGCCGGCCGGCTGCAGGCCTTGCTCGTTGTTGAAGCTGGCCAAAGAGAGCTGGCCGATCGCCTTGCTCTGCTGGTTGCTGAATGTTGCGAACAGCACGCCGCTACCATCAATGTTCAAGCCGGTGATCTGGCCGGTGGCGTAACCATCGGTGACCGGTGGGTTACGGTAGGTGGCCGAGTTGTACTGGGTGATGTTAGCCATGTTGATGGCGATGCCGGTCGGGTTGGCCGTCGCGCCGTTTGGCGTCCACACACCATTGGTCACTGTACCTGGGGTCCAGTTGGCAATGGTCAGCGTAGTGCTGGACGCGCCACCGGTAACGATCCCGGTGAGTTTGCCTGCGCCGTCAAAGCTCAAGGTCGAAGCAACCGGCGGTGTGGAGCCCGTGCCCGTCGGCGCCGTACCATCAGGGTTGCGGCCATCGATCAGGGTGTAGGAATTCCACGTATTGCCACCCGTCTTGACCAGGTACTGTACCATCGAATGAGCGTTGCCCTGATTATCATACAAGGTGGTGTTGTATTGGGTCGTGAAGGTTTCGGACTTGGTGGGATCGAACGGTGTGGCCGTCTGGTCGATCACCGGCGACGATGAGTTCAGGTTGCTTTGGGAGTCCACTTTGGTGGAGGCTTTGGGCGGCAGGTTCGACAGGTTCAATTGCAAGTCAGTCAGGGCGCCCTTGATAATGTTGCCATTGGCATCCGCCGCGTAGCCTTGCAAGCGCGAGGTACCGGTGTTGTTGACGATGAAGCCGTCTTTATCCGAGTGGAAGGAACCGTTACGGGTGTATTCCAGCGACCCGTCACTGCCCTTCTGGACGAAGAAGCCGCCCCCCTGGATCGCCATATCCAACAGGCCGCCGCTGCCGACGACATCACCCTGGGTGAATTGCTGGGACACGGCTGCCAGGCTCACACCGCTGCCGACACTGTTCTGGCCAGTACCCAGCTTGGAAGCTGCGTAGATGTCGGCGAATTCTGCACGCGACGTTTTGAAGCCGGTGGTCGCAACGTTGGCGATGTTGTTACCGGTCACGTCCAGCTGTTTGTTGGCCGCATAGAGGCCGCTAAGGCCGATATTAAAAGACATGTTTCTCTCCCTCTGCCGTATTTAGCCGGCTCTATGTACCGATAGTCTGAATTTGCGACAGCTTGACGCTGCCCATGCCGCCTGCAAGGTTGAGCAGCATCTCGCCGCCGGTCTTGCTCAATGTCACGCTGGTCACCGTGGCGGGCAGCGAAGTCAACAGGGCAGCAGAGTCGCCCTGGTCATTCTTGTAGGTGGCGTTGAAGGTGTAGGTGCCCGTTGGAGCGACTTCACCCTTGTCGTTCTTGCCGTCCCAGATAAAGCTGCTATTACCGGCACTCTGGGCGCCCATATCGATGGTGCGCACCACGTTCCCATCCTTGTCGGTGATCTTGACGGAGACGTTACCCGTCGCTGCCGTCACCGCCACCGAGCCGGTCATGCTCTTGCTGGTATCGACCAACGCTTTGTCGGTCTGGGTGATGATCGAGCGCCCGACCAACGACGAGGCTTGCAGCGCCTGCGACGAGCTGAAGTTGCTGGAGATCGCATTCACCGAGTCATTCAGGGTGTTGATGCCTTCCAGGCTGCTGAACTGGGCCAGTTGCGCCACGAACGCACCGTTATCCTGGGGCGACAGCGGGTTCTGGTTTTTCAGTTGGGTCACCAGCAGTTGCATGAACGCATCCTTGCCCAGTGCCTGGTTACCCGTGGCGGCCTTGGCAGCGTTATTGAGACTGCTGTTGTCTGTCGCCGTCTTGACCTTGGTATTGAACAGGTCCTGAACCGGCGTGTTGGCTGGATTAGTGGTATCAACAATGGCCATTATTTGGCGCCCCTTATCACTGACCCAGGGTCAGGACCTTCTGCATCATGGTTTTGGCGGTGTTCATCATTTCCGCATTGGTCTGGAACGAGCGGCTGGCGGAGATCATGTCAGCCATTTCCTCGACCACGTTGACGTTGGGGTAGTACACGTAGCCCTTTTCGTTCGCAGCAGGGTGGTTGGGCTCGTAGCGGGCCTCAAGGTTGCTCTGGTCTTCGACCACACCCAACACCTGCACGCCGGAGCCTGCGGCGTCCTGATTCTGGAACAGCGAATCGCTGCCGTTGCCCTGGCCACCTTGGAACATGGTGGCGAACACCGGGTGACGGGCGCGGTAGGTCTGGTCGATGCTCGAAGACACGGTCTCGGCGTTGGCGATGTTACTGGCGACGGTGTTCAAACGCGTGGTCTGCGCGCTCATGCCACTGCCGGCAATATTGAAAACACTGGACAGGGACATGGCTTACTCTCCACGCAGGGCTGACATCAGCCCTTTGAATTTACTGTTGAGCAGGGTGAAGCTGGCCTGAAAGTTCACCGAGTTCTCGGCATAGGCCGATTGCTCCAGCTGGGCGTCGACGGTGTTCTGGTCGATCGACGGTTGCATCGGCGTGCGATACAACAACGCCTCGTCACCACTGCTCAGGCCTTGTGCTTCGATATGCCGGCTATTGGTCATATTCAAGGCAAAGGTGCCGTTCTTGGTCTTGTCCTGCTGCGCCGCGAGCACAGCGGAGAAATCCAGATCCCGAGCCTTGTAGTTCGGGGTGTCGGCGTTGGTAATGTTGTTGGCCAGGACTTCGGCACGCTGGGCGCGGAAGCCCAGGGCTTGTTCGTGGATACCGAGCGCTTTATCGAAGCTGATGCTCATGGCGGAAACCTTTAGGCTGACCTGCTTTTCGTATCTGGGTTATAGCAAGGCTCATGCCAATTCTTCGAAGGCCCGTATTTCAAGGGTTTGCTGGATGCTGTTAAGCGGCAATGCCAGAAAAGCGGCAATGGACTTCCGCGTGAAGCCAGTAAAGCGGCAATGCAAGTTGCCGCTTTGAGGCGAAAAAAATGGGAGGCCTGTGTGGGGCCTCCCATTTTTTGTTCAAGGGTGCATCACTTCGCCTGGTAGATGATCCCAGGGCTGCATTGCACCATCTGGTAATGATCCGGCAAACCGTTCAACGCTTCTGAAGCCCCCAGGAACAGGTAGCCGCCACGCTTGAGGGTGCCGTGGATGCGCAACAGGATGTCTTTCTTCACTTCGGCCGAGAAATAGATCAGCACGTTGCGGCAAAACACCATGTCAAACTTGCCCAGACTGGCATAGCTGTCGAGCAGGTTGAACGAGCGAAACTCCACGCGATTCTTGATCGGCGCCTTGACCGCCCATCGCCCTGCCCCTTTAGGCTCAAAGTAACGCTGCAGGCGCTCCTGGGAAAGCCCACGCCCCAGAGCAAGGCTGTCGTATTCGCCGGTCTTGCAATTGGTCAGCATGGTGCCGGACAAGTCGGTGGCAACAATTTGTGCCCCCGCCTTCAGCTGGCCCATGTTGGTTCGCTCAAACTCATCGATAGACATCGAGATCGAATACGGTTCCTGCCCCGAAGAGCACGCCGCCGACCAGATGCGCAGGCGCTGGCCCGGGCTGGCCTTGATGGCCTCCGGCAGCACTTTGCTCTTGAGCACCTCAAAGGGGTAGGTGTCGCGAAACCATAGGGTCTCGTTGGTGGTCATCGCATCGACCACCATTTCCTTGAGCCCACTGCGCGGCTGTCCCTGGATGCGCTGAACCAACTCGCCCAGCGACTTGATACCCTGCTGCTCCATCAGCTTGTTGAGACGGCTGGATACCAGGTACTGCTTGTTTTCACCGAGCAATATGCCACAGGCCTTTTCCAGGAAGACCCGGAACTGTTCGAAATCCAAATTACCCGTAGACAATGATACCGCCTCTTAAATCGTGTGATCGCCAGGGAAATCCCCTAGCCGTGATCTGCAGCCTTGATCCGGTCGACTACCCGGGATGCCAGGTCATCAGGGCGGAATTTGGCCAGGAAGTCATCAGCGCCGACCTTCTTGACCATTGCCTGATTGAATACACCCGACAATGAAGTATGCAGGATGATATGCAATTTTTGCATGCGTGGGTCGCTGCGTATTTCGGCCGTGAGGGTATAACCATCCATTTCCGGCATCTCGATGTCGGAAATCATCATCAAGAACTCTTCTTCCGGCTTCTTGCCCTCATCGACCAGGTTACGCAGGTAATCCAGCGCCTGGCGACCATCATTAAGAGCCACCACGTCCACGCCAACGGTTTGCAGGCAACGCGTGACCTGCTTGCGAGCGACCGAGGAGTCATCCACGGTCAGTACGCGTAGGGATACCGCCTTGTGCGCGGTTTCCGCATCGACCACGCCTACCGAGATAGACTCCGAGGTCGGCGCCACTTCGGCGAGGATCTTCTCCACGTCGATGATTTCCACCAACTGGTTATCAACCCGCGTCACCGCCGTGAGGTAGTGATCGCGCCCAGTGCCCTTGGGTGGCGGATGGATCTCTTCCCAGTTCATGTTGACGATACGTTCCACCGAGCGCACCAGGAAACCCTGGGTCTTGGTGTTGTACTCCGTGATGATCACGAACGGGCTTCCGCGGTCCTGCAAACCGGCGGAACCTGTGGCCAGTGCCAGGTCAAGAATCGGGATGGTCGCACCACGGATGTTGGCTACACCACACACCACAGGGCTGGATTTGGGCATGATCGTCAATTTGGGACACTGCAACACTTCCCGAACTTTAAACACGTTGATGCCATATAGCTGGCTGCCGTCCAGGCGAAAAAGCAACAACTCCAGGCGATTCTGCCCTACCAGCTGTGTACGCTGGTTTACTGAATCCATTACACCTGCCATGCCTGCACTCCTACGCTAAAACCTTGGGCCATACCTACAAGGCGGCGCGCGCCCTAACACGAAACGGCACGAGCTTTGCTATTTATTGGCCATGGACATTAAAACGACAGTTTCCCGACACCCCCGCCCTCGCTACCGCAGACTGCTCTGCGCCACGATGGTTTTGCTTGCCTTGACGGCAGGCGCTACGACCCGTGCCGACAACGTCACATTGCCTGATCTACTTATCGGCGTCACTCAGGGCTTTCTTGAGTTCACTGTAGAAGATTATCTGACAACCACACAAACGCCGGGACGCTACGAGATCCAAGTCAACCAGTTAGACCCTCGCCTGCGCATGCCAATGTGCGACAAGGAATTGACTGCCACCTTGGAAAGCCCTGCCCAGCCTATTGGTCGCGTCACGGTCAAAGTCCGTTGTGAAGGCGCTTCGCCCTGGACGGTGTTCGTGCCCGCTCAAGTCAAATTGTTCCGCGATGTCGTGGTGGTGACACGCCCGCTGAAGCGCACCGGCATCATCGGTTTCGAAGATGTTGCCCTGCGCGAACGTGATATCAGCCAGATCAACCAGGGCTATCTCACATCGGTGGACCAAGCCATCGGGCAGAAATTGACCCGACCAATGGTTACCGATCAAGTCATCACGCTGGTCCATCTGGAACAGGCCGAGGTGATTCGCAAGGGGGATCAGGTGGTGATTTCCGCCAGTAGCGGCGCATTGACAGTAAAAATGCCGGGGGAGGCACTGTCCAACGGCGGTATGAGCGAACAGATTCGCGTCAAGAACCTCAACTCCAACCGTGTGATCAAGGCGCAGGTGACCGCACCGGGACAAGTCGAGGTGGCGTTATAGAGTTCACTGGCATAGGACGCTGGCTTTTCCTACACTGTGGGCTGAACATCCGCGCATTCAGGTTTATTCTCAATCGCGCCTAAAGTTTATCCGGGTATGGCCGAAAACATGGCAAGCGTCCAAATACCCAGAGGTTTTTTAACATGGTCATTGATTTCAGTCGTTTGAATAACGCCCCGGCTTTGCCCGGTTCTACGCGCACCGGTGGTGCCAAGGACAGTGTAGAAGCCAAGTCCCAGCCTACGCCTACCAAGGCAGAACCGGCCGGTGTCAGCCAGAGCGGGGAATCGGTACACCTGAGCAATGAGGCTCAACAGTTGCAGAAGGTCACTGACTCGCTGCGCGATCAACCGGTTGTCAATAAAGCCCGTGTGGCCGAGTTGAAACAGGCTATCGCCGATGGCAGCTATAAAGTCGACAGCAACCGTGTAGCCAGCAAGCTGCTTAACTTCGAAGCCGAGCGCTAGGCAAAGGCCTGCGCTGGGCTTTTGGACGCTTAAAACCCAAGGCCAGCCATGCACCACGACGAACATTTGCTCCAACTGATCATTGATGATCTGGCGCCGACGCAACATTTGCTCGAGTTGCTCAAAGAAGAATCCCTGGCCCTGTATGGCCGGGATATGCGTTTGCTGGAAGAAATCCTGGCACGCAAACAGTCGCTGATTGTGCTGCTCGAACAACACGGCAAGAAGCGCAGCGAAATTCTCATCAGCCTGGGCCTGCCGGCTGATCACGACGGCCTTGCCCAACTGGCCAGCCATTCCTCGGTTGGTGATCAACTACTGACCCAGAGTAGCGCGCTCAATCAATTGCTCGCCCAGTGCCAGGAAGCCAACCTGCTCAACGGTCAGTCGATCCAGCTTCAGCAAGCCACGACCGCCAACCAGTTGCGCATACTCCACGGCGGAGAACCTCCGGCCCTCTACAACGCCCAAGGCTCGACCTCGCGCCTGGTCAAACCAAGCACCCGCAGCCAAGCCTGACGCCGGTTCACCGCGCGCCTATCCAAGGCACGCTACATACTGGCAAAATGCCCCTTCTTGCGTGTAGTCGTATTTTGTCTGGAGATGGAAGAACCGTGTTCAACGCCCTTAATGCGGAAGATGCCCCGCAGCCACCAAAGGTCCTCACCACGCCTCTGGAAATCGCCAGTACTTTGCGAATGCTGCAGGAAAGCCATGATCCACTGATCATCACTTTCCACGAGCGCAGCCAGCGCTTTCAAAGCTACCTGGTAGACGTTGACCGGGACAGCAAGACGCTGGCCTTGGACGAAATGATTCCCCGCGATGGCGAACGCTACCTCGAGAATGGCGAGTCCTTCCGCATTGAAGGCTTTCATGAGGGTGTGCGGGTTGCCTGGGAAAGCAACGGTACGCTGGCCATCAGCGAGAAAGGTGGTCACCGCATTTACACCGGTAGCATACCTGGCGAAGTGGTCTATCATCAGCGACGCAATGCCTTCCGCGCTGCGTTGAAGCTGGCACAGCTGGTGAACATCGAGCTGGGCGGCGAAAAGCTCAAGGCCCCTATCAGTGGCAAGCTACTGGATATTTCCGCTACCGGCTGCAAGCTGCGCTTTGAAGGCGACATATCCGAGCGCCTGCAACTGGGTCAGGTGTATGACCGCTTTATCGCTGCCCTGCCCTTTGGCAGCATGAGCACGTCCGTCGAACTGCGTTATCTGCACTTCGAAGACAAGATCAATACCACTTTCGCCGGCGTGCGCTTTCATAACATGAGCGGCCTGGTGCAGCGCCAGGTAGAACGGTTTGTGTATCAGCTGCAGCGTGAAGCGAGACGCTTCGACAAGGATGATGATTTTTAAGCCTTGAAACTCGCGTCAAAAAACGGGCAGATCCTGATGGGATCTGCCCGTTTTTATATTCAGGGGCGTGCCTTGCTCAGGTCATGAGGATGATTATCCGGGTCTGGATGCTCGGGTGGAGTATCCAGTGCATCCCCCTCGGTCGGTGCTTGCGGATTAGCGTCGGCCCCAGGCTCAGCTACGGTGGTTTGCATCTGCTCCTGCACCACCGCCTCATCGACACGAGGATCGAGCGCAGCCACCAAGGGTGAACTGGACATGCTGTCGGGCATCGCTACGTGGTGCAGCGGAGCATCATCAACCTGATGCAGGTTAGTCACGGCTTTCGGACGGATACGCCAGACCAGAATCAGCGCGCACAGGCTGAAAAACGCGTACAGCATATGGCTGCCAAACAACTTCATCACCACGCCCGCCAACAGCGGCCCGACACTGGCGCCGATACCGTAGGTCACCAGCAGCATGGCAGTCAGCGATACCCGACGGTCCCCTTCGACATGGTCATTGGAAAACGCCACGGCCAGAGGATAAAGGCAGAACTGCACCAATGAACACAGGAAACCTGCGACAAACAGCACTTCCAATGGTACCTGGGTCAGGATCGCCAGCGGCAGAGCTGCCACCGCCAGGCACAAAGCGAAACAGCGAATCAATAATGCGCGGTCATAACGATCAGATAACCAACCCAAAGGCCACTGCACCACCAAACCTGCAAAAATGCAGCACCCCATGAACACACCGACCTGTTCAGTCGTCAACCCCTGCTGGGACGCGTACAGCGGCGCCAAACCGTAAAAGGAGCCCACAATCAGCCCGGCCCCCAGCACCGTACTCAACGACTGCGGCACACGCTTGATAAAGAATCGCGGTTCCATCGGTGCCGGATGTAGCGGCGCAGGGTGAATGCGCCGGGTCATGGCTACCGGCACCAGGCACAAGGCAAAACAGACCGCTACCAACATCAACAGCTCCAGGCCAAGCTGAGGATGCAACACGAGAATCAACTGGCCTAATACCAGGCCCAGATAGGAGGCGATCATATAGCCACTGAACACTAAGCCGCGCTGCTTGGCGTCTGCCTGCTCGTTCAGCCAACTTTCGATAACCATGTACTGACACATCATCCCCAGGCCTACGATCATCCGCAGCACGATCCAGGCCGGCAACCAGTTGACCAGCCCGTGACCCAGCACGGCGGCCCCGACAATTCCGGCACAAGTGGCATACGCACGGATGTGTCCGACGCGGGCGATCAGGCGATGCCCGATCTTGCCACCCAGCACCAGGCCAAAATAGTTGGCCGCCATCAATGCCCCCACCCACAAGCTGTCAACATGGTCTGCTGCCAGGCGTAATGCCAGGTAAGTACTGAGCAGGCCGGAGCCGATCAGCATCATCAAGGAAGCGAAATAAAGGGCTCGAAAAGATTTCCAGATCTGGCGCATCGGCGTTCCGAGCGGCTCCTTGTAGTGAGGGACAGGGTTATCGGCATGATAGTCCTGGGTGACTGTGTCCGGACAGGCGATATGAGCTGTTTCCGGGGATTATTTTGCTAAACACTCAGACGCCGCATCGCAGTCTGAAAGGTACACAACGATAGTGATATATACGCGGCGTACTATCTGATCGCAGCCCAGCCGCCAAACCTGGTGAGGTATTTGGGCTCTGTGGGTACAGCCGTAGAAGCGGCCAGACTTGATACAGGTTGAATGTGGACAACTGCCGGAAGTTTTCGATCGCCCAAAACAAAACCCCATCTGCTTTCGCAAATGGGGTTTCGGAATTTAATCTTGACGATGACCTACT